>DALYNO010000021.1:0-18022 GCA_031975295.1 Anaerocolumna sp.
GCTATCAGGTTGTGAAAAAAGGCGGAAGGCTCACCTCTACTAACGGTATTCCGGATATGGAAAAAGCTGCCGCAATGGGTATTGAAGCAACTTATACAATGGGAATGGTTTCGCAGGAAGATCTTGCCGCTATTATCCGCTTGTACAGTGAAGGTAATCTTAAATTAAAGATCTCCAAAATGTACCATTTTTCATTGGATAATATCAAACAGGCTCATCTTGATTTTGAGAAAGGCCCCAATCAGGGAAAGAGAATTATTACATTCGATGTGGAATGAAGATGAAATCCGGAAGCTGTAATACATCCTGCCTACAAGAAAAGGCATAAGAAAATATAAAATCGAACCATTATCAAAGGAATTTCTAAAGAAGTACAGACAGATATTTCTAAACTGTAAATACTCACTCTACTATATCGAATAACTGATAAGTCAGCCCACGAAAATCTATCCAGGTATTAGTATAGTTTTCGTAGGTTTCATATAGCTCCTACAGTTAAGGGGTAACTGCAATATGACAAAGTTCATCATATAACATTGTATTAGTTAAAGGCCTCTCTTCTACATTGTAATTAACTTAATGAGAGGAAAGTTAACGAAACAAACATCTTTCCTCTATCTTAAAAAGTATTGTAAATAAAGAAAGGTTTTCCAAATATATTGGGATAGTTTTCTATACTTTCTTTCTCAATAGTATTTTTGTCGTTCATGAATTGTTGTATGTTACGATATACTTCCATAAACAAATCGTATATATCAAGGAGATTATTATTTTCCTCGATTTCTTCTAGCATTTTCAGTATCTCGAAATCATTGTCCAATTGATGCAATCCTTTCGAAAGCCATTTGGTCGGCGGATAATATAAATCATTAAGTATGTAAGAAAGTCGAAGCATAGCCTCAATTGCTCTATAGAGGTAAATCTTCCCTTCGCTCTTCTGATTGCGATGTATTGCTTCTTTGAAATTATATACACCACTATCATTGATTGTTACCCAGAGTTCTCTAATAACACTTTTTTTCATATCCTCAGGGTAAAAGCCCACTCTTTCTTGAATCTTGGGCAAAAGGTTTTTGGGGTCCCATACAGCAATCGCCTGAGCTAAATTGTTGACAGCATAGGGATTGAACTCCTTCCAAAACCTATCCATATCATTATTGATTATATGTTTGATTTTCCAATACTCACCGCCAAATTCGTATGATACCCTTACTAATTCATTCCAATATGTCTCCCCATAGAAAATATCTGTTATCTGATTCCTTAATCCATCTGATATATCAATATCAATAAAGAAATCCAGATCGACATCTGAATTCTGATCGCAATATCCGTAGGCTACAGAACCCTCAATAAAAACAAGTATATTATCTGCTACTTGAGATGAGATTGCCTTTATTCGTGGCAAAATAACCTCAATAAAATGTTCTTTTCCTATGCGTACATAATCTGCCGGCATCATAATTCTTCCTCCTTCAGAGCAATAAACTAATATATTTACCATAACTCATCGAAAACTTCACCATTGTTTAGAAATCTGCCACTTCCTCGTGAGCATTTAAATATGACTCCATTACATTAATTCTAGAAGCCGGTTACAGATAATAATCATGGCATTTTACTTTTTAATTACTGGTATCCATATTTCGCTTTTGTAATCAGTTGAACTCAAATCTCCATTTGAATACCATTCTATTTCTGGTGCTTCTGCATGTTCATAACCTGATGTAGGAAACCATTCGGAAAAAATTCTTCCCCATATTTCTGCCATTGCAGTAGGCATTGGGCCAATGATTTCAAATATTGCCCAGGTATGGGATGATATTTCAAGTTTATTCAAATTCTCTGGTAAATTTTTTTCAGTTATAGCAGCAATATAGTAATCAGTTGTATTATCATCATACATCCCACTATACACTCCTACCAATCCGTTTCCAAGCGCAGCAATTTGTGCCAAAGTTTCCTGTGACGTCTCACTCCACATTTTACCAATACTTTCACCTAAACCATTATGGGAAAACCTCTGTTTTACACCTACAACAGTAAATGAATTTTTATACTCGATTCTGTAGTTCATCTCAACCACTCCTTTTATTGATAAGGAGAATGTTACACGCGGATACGCTTTTAGGGATATACCTTTTTCTCTTGCTTTTGAAGGTGTAACTTCATGCATTGCTAAAAAAGCGCGAGAAAAGGAGTCAGGTGAATTATAGCCATACTTTAAAGCTAGATCGATAATCTTTGCATTACTGTTCTGCAAATCAAAAGCAGCAAGGGTTAATCGGCGGCGACGTATATACTCAGATAATGGTATGCCAATAAGGAAAGCAAACATGCGTTGAAAGTGATATTGGGAACATAATGCAATTTGTGCAATCCTTACGTATTCAATTTCAGTATCAAGATTATCTTCAATATAATCAATGGCCTTTTTCATATTCTCAAGTGTATCCATTATGCATCTCCTTTCAATATAAGTATAATATACTTCTTTTTCTAATACCCGTCAATATTTGCAAGAAATTGTAGGGTGTTGTCTTTAGAATTTTGATCCAATATTAGAAGAATAAAATCCTTTCGATAATTCCAAGTCTTGCGTCAATGTATTCGGAAAAAGCTGATTCGATAGCCTCCGGGTTCGTTTTGTATCAAGAATAAAATCATCCGGCTAATTTACGGTCAACTTTTCCGTGGCGTTAGGCAACCCAATTGGACTGTAAGCTCTCTTACCCAAATATCCCCCAATGACAGCTTGATATCTTTTTCATGATACCTCCCTAAAACATATATGATTTTTAAGTATTGTGTATATTCATCCGGCATAGCAACTATTAAGATTCTGAGAAACTACTCTCTCTCAACAATCCATCCAACCGCTGTATCAGTTCCTCATCATATTTCAGATTTCGCATGGTTTCACTCAAAGGATAGTCCCCCGTATAGGACATAAGATTAGCCACCTGAGGGAATTCCAGGTATAGTATTTTCTTGGCATTGCTGTTTGCCATAAGCTTTCTTAATTTTACATCTATACTGAGGACTTCAACCAATGCCGTTGTTGTTTCATAAGTCACTTCATAGATTCCACCCTTCACACAGCAGATATTTCCTACTCTTTCTGCAAAAATTGGATTCTGTCCATCCACTGCCACAGTATCAAAATAGGGTAACTTAATGTTAGCAGTACACCCCTCGGGTATCTGGATTTTCAGATGTATATGCTTCATATCCACCAATTCCCAATATATCTGATATTGCCCTGCAGGAGAATCAAAAATAGCATTTACATTACGCAGCTTCCAATTCACATGGGGTGACAGCTCTACCTTTCTAAAACCTGGTGCATCCTCCAGACATCGCAGGCCCACAACATCCTTCCAAATCCAACCTAAGATTGCACCATAAGCATAATGATTCAGACTGTTCATACCAGTGGATGAAATATGACCTGTCTGGTCTAAGGAGTTCCAACGCTCCCAAATAGTGGTTGCTCCCAGATTTACCTCGTAAAGCCAGCCCGGATATTCCTCATTCAGGAGTATGTCAAAGGCCTCCTTCTCCATTCCAATCTTCGTCAATACCTGACAAAGAATAGGGGTTCCTACAAATCCGGTAGACAACTTATTTTCGTTATTCTCCAATAAGGTTTTCAGTAATTCTGCAGCTCGCTCAGTCTCATTGATATTTTCTTGGAGATTCAAAAGTGCCGCCGTCTGAGTAGATATGCAACACCGTCCTGTTACAGAGAAATACTCCTCTACTATGCCGGACAATATTTTATCTGCAAGGTCTTCATAGACAAAGGCCTCCTCCTCTTTCCCTAATATTCTTGCTGCTTTTGCTGTAATCAATGCGCTCTTTCTATAATAGATATCAGCAATATATCCCTCGTCCGTACCACCACGGGTCTGTGCCGCTCCCTTGTAGGGGGAATCCAAAGCCAGCCAGTCTCCATAATGGAATACCTTTCTCCAGCCATGGTCTTTTCCATCAATCTCACCGATATATGCCAGCCAAGCTTTCATATACACATAATGACTCTCTAAAATAGCTTTGTCTCCATAGAAACAATACAGATTCCAAGGAATAATACAGGTGGAATCTCCCCACACTGAGGTTCCCTTGACGCATTTGAAGGTGGGAACTACATCCGGTACCATGCCCCCCCACTTCTTTTGTTCCTTCTCTATATCATACAAAAACTTCTGATAAAAGGAATAGGTATCTGCCAGATAGCAGGCTGTTTCACTAAATACCTGGGCATCTCCTGTCCAACCCATTCTCTCATCGCGCTGGGGACAATCCGTGGGATTGCCCACGAAATTACTTTTCATTCCCCAAACAACATTGGAAATCAGCTGATTTATCTTGGCATTTCCGGTAGTAAGGGTTCCACGCATCTTAATATCCGAATAGATTGCAAATACCTCCAAATCCTCAGCCTTTAAATCACTAATACCCTCAATTTTCACATAACGGAAGCCATAGAAGGTAAACAGGGGTCTGAGAACATGCTCTTCTCCATCGGAAATATAAATATATTCTGCCTTGGCAGTCCTTAGATTATCCCGGTAAAAGCAGCCGTCCTGCAGTACTTCACCAAACTGCAAATGAATCTTTGTGCCTCTGGGCACATGAACATGCAAACGGAACAAACCAGCCATATTTTGTCCGGTATCTGCCACCAGCTCATTCTTAGGAGTGCGATAAAGCGTTACCGGTAAGTTCTCCTTCTCCAGAATCGGAATACTTATCCTATCTTGTAAAACAGTAACCCTTTCTTCACTTAGGAATGCTCTTTCTATGTGCAGTGTTTCCAGCGTGTCATCACGTTGCTCTCCATCATATATTCCAGAAAAAATAATATTGCTTCTGCTTACCTCCCAGCTTTCATCTGTTCCAATAACATCCACAGTTCCATCTTCATAAGTAATACAAACTTCAGCAATTAATTTTAATGTCTTTCCATATATCCCTGCAGTATCTCCTTCAAAATGAAATCTTCCTTTATACCACCCATCTCCCAGAATCACAGAAATTTTATTAGTTTGTTGTAACTGATCCTCTATAGGATAAGTCTGCACCTGAAGCCATTGGTCGTAGGCATTGCAGCCGGGTGTCAAATATTCTTTTCCGATTTTTTCTCCATTTAAATACGCCTCATACAACCCTAAACCACAAATGTATAATCTGGCTTTTTGTATCTTCTTCTTTGGATTTATATTTATTTCCTTTGAAAAAATGGGCAATCTCTTTTCTTTAGAACTGCAGGTTATCCACTCAGCACTCCAATGCTCTTGCATTTTCCCTGTTTCAAAACTATTTGCAGCACTTTCTATTAATTGACCATCTGTTGTTTTTACATAAACTAGCCATGTATAGACACTTCTTGGTTGTAAACCTACATGTACTTTTGTTGCCAGAGTATCTAATTGTTTCCATTCTGTATCTGCAACAATACGATTTCCCAATTTAACCATAATCCTTGAAGCCTGCGCCTCTGTGCCTTCCAATATCCATGAAAAAACAGTTTCTGCCATCCAATATCCAATCGGATTCTCTAAATGATTGACTCTACAATTTGTAATTTTTATTTTTTTGCCTCCTCTATACCACCAAGCTATAACACATTAAACAGTCTATACTTCTTTTGGTCTGACTTTTTGCTTTGCTTATAATAACGAAATTATACCTAAAGGTCTCCACTTATAATCACCCTTTAAATAATGCAAAGCTGCCCATCCCATAATAGGTGTTTTCATGTTTTATTCCTACAGCAAATTATAATTTGGTAAGATTTTCACTTGATACTATTTTTATAGAATTAAATTTGTGTATTGATTATTCACAATAATATTATTATATTTATATTGTATGAAGTAAATGGATAATAGACCAGTTGTTGTAATCTGGAATGATTAAGGGAGTAATACTATGTCTAAACAAATTAAAATGCTTAACATGAATGAAATTAACCCATATATACGTTATGTAAATTTCAGAACCTTTAAAGAAGAAACTTTCATCCCAGAAAGAAAAATTTATGATCATGAATTTATATACTGCCTCAGTGGAAAAGCCAGCTTTATTTATCAAGATAAGAATTTCAACTTGGAAAAGGGCGATTTATTTTACATCCGTCCCGGAATTTGTAACACAATGATTGTTTCAAAAGGTTATTCTTTTAAGGCTCACTGTGTTCATTTTGATTGGACAATTCCCAATAAAGCAGATGATTTTTTTGTGGAAAACACATATCTTCATATGGTGATGGGACCTGATGGCATTTATCATCCTGCCGAAAAAGAACGCTTTTCACGACCCAATCCTGAATTTGAATTCTTACAACACACCCCTTTCATAACGGGGCTTTCTTATGATTTTATTGCACCAATTTTTCGCATGCTATATCTTAATTACCAAGGGAAGAGAGAAAGTTCTCACTTAATGCAAAAAGCTTTATTTTTACAAATTATAGCTCATATTTGTGAACGCACACAGGATACCAAACTATCTAGCAGCCTCAATCACCAGAAAATTGTGTTTGAAGCTATTCACTATATTCAGGAATACTTTAACGACGATTTAAACCTTCCTCTTCTAGCGGAACATGTGGGGCTGTCTCCCAAGTATTTCGGACAAATATTTATTGCTCAGACCGGCATAGATGTCCATACCTACCTGACAGATATCCGAATCACCCAAGTCAAATATCTGCTGACCCATACGGATGATAAGCTAGATCATATTGCTACAACCTGCGGCTTTAACGATAAATTCTATTTATCTAAGGTATTCAAGCAAAAGGTAGGCATGACCACCAGCGAATATCGGAAGCTGTATCAATAATTGTGCATAAAACCTTACCCCTCCAAGTTCGTCCAGAGTGGGAAGGCAGGCGGTATGACAAAACCCTTCAAACGAGTACGTTTAAAGGGTTAATAAAGAATGATAATTGGAATTTCGTCTATATGGTTTGGTTCGCTGTTAATCCAATTAAGATTGTTAATCAATAATTTTACTAAGAGTACCAATTCATAATATTTTCCGCATTACTACTTGATGGCCTTGCCTCTCTGCTTCAAAGAAACCCGCTTTTTCATACAACTTAATTGGTCCATTATAATCGTAGTATACACGGTCGTTCCGCAGCTCTGCATATCCCTCGACCGCTGAATACCCTCTCATTTTTGCATCATTGCAGATTCGTTCTAGAAATGCGGTTGCGATACCTTTACCACGATATTCAGGAGCGATTTCAAAGCATACCACAGAGTATGTTTTTCCGCATTTATTTCGTCGAGCATAATCCGGTACAAATGCTAAATAGCTATCCATATCGGCTGCATTGCACCATCCAATAGAAATATCTCCATCAAATGCCAGATAGCCGTGTATAATGCCTTCCTTTAGCATTTCCACTGCATATTGGCGAATTGTTCCTTTGATATCATTCCCAAACTCGCTTACCATTTTTTGTTCTGTCGCCTTATCCATATTCGGTGATGTACAGTAGCATGGTCCATTGGGGTTACCATCAGAAAACGCACGGTTATCAAAAAAATCAAGATAGTCTTGGGTTAGTTCTTGGTTCAATTCCTTAATGTCATAAGTCATAGTTTATCTCCTTCGCATATTATGTATAGCAAACATGAAAAACCTATCTGTCTAGAATTGTAAGCATTCGTAAAAGATTACGTAACACACAATTGCTTTAAATAGTATTTATATTACTTACTGTTACTAAATTTGTATATCAACCAGTAAACTAATGTACAGTATATTGGAACTGCTACAAGATACAATATAACATTAATTGGAATAAAATTCATAGAGTTTGATACTTCACCAAACTCTAAAAAATAGCGAAATATCATTCCAATAATAGTAAAAATTAAAGTTGTTACTAGTACCGCAACTTCCTTTCCTCTGGCTAATAAACCTACAAAAAACCAACCTATGATACCATAGCTTACTGCAATCGTTAACCCTTTTGAGTAATGGAATGGAAATAACTCGTTTGAAAATGGAAATCCGAAGCACCCATTGAATATAACATAACCTAACACTGCAATCCACGATATTGTTTTATGCTTTTGAATATATTTATGTAATTCATTCACTATTAACTTCTCCCACTATATGAATTCATCTTGATTTATGTTAGGATTTACCAACTAACATATGTAGTAGTATAAATTATCACTATATAAATAGTATTACAAATTATAAGTATACAAAAATACTTTCAACTAAAGTTACTTATGGAACCACAAAACCCCTCAAACACTTAAGTTTAAAGGGTTAAGGGTTGATTAAAGTTAAAATGTTTATTTTTTAGTTTTGATGCTTTAACTGTATATAAATTCTCAATGCTTGCTAAAGATATTTAGTATCAGTAATTAAATCTTCTGAACAACATAAATGATGTTCATGCCACAGTCGAGGGTACCTGGTATTTTAGTAAATTGGATTTCTTTTTCTACAATCAGTTCCCAAAAATCTCGGTCATTTCGTGCATTTTCCAGGGCTACATCTCCAGCTTGTGTAAACAATCCAGCAGAACTGCGTTCAATTATTTTTACATTAAACAGATAAAATAATTCATCCATTTGGTTGCTTCTCATCATATGGACATAATGTTTGCTTGGTACAGGATAATGTTCTTCATCTTGAATGCCTGTATCAAAAACCCATTTAGTAGCTTCAATACCAAACTGGTCTTTTTCATATCTTAAACCTTCTAAATAGTAAAGGGAAGCCCCGATAAAACTCATAGCTCCTACGACTAGAAGACCGCCGGGCTTTAAAACTCTAAGCATTTCAGCAACACCATCTTTTTCTTTATCCAAAAGATAGTTAATTACACCACCGATACATACAATACAATCAAAAGATGAATCTGGAAATACGCCCATATTAAGTATATCTAATACATGATAAGACTCTATTTTGCTGTATAGTGACAATTCTTTCATTTTAGCTTTATTAAATTCTATCTGATGTTCGGAAATATCTGCTACCGTTAAAGACTTACAAAGTTGAACAATATCTTTTGTGTACCTGCCGGAACCGGCGCCAATTTCTAAAACCTTATCATTTTCTTTGATATGTCGGCTCAAGATTTCAAGATGTACCCGATATAGTAGTTCACCATGACCATCTTTTTCAAGACGCGTCCATTCTCGGTCTCCATAATTATTATATTTGTCTCTCGGAATTTCTGGGTTGTAACTCATAAAAGTATCCTCCTCTTAGAATATAATTATTAATATTTTCAATATCGCTAATATCGCTAATGTCGCCTTCACTCATACAACCACCTCCCAAGATAAAATAAATTTACAACTTTGCATATCATAACAAGCATCATTTACCTTCTCGATAAGATTAAATTTGTCTTAATCTTCTTAGATTCCATTATTGCTAAAATATGTATTTCAAATATACCACCATTTGGATAATAATTCAAATTATATTACAATATGCTACAGTACGTATGCTATTGTGCCAAATTCATTCACTACCTGCCAACATATCTAGCATGTCTTTTATCTGTGTGAGAGTTCCGTCCATTAAATTCATACATACGCTTCTGCCCTTTACCCCTGTCATAGTACTAACATGACATTCATGAACTAACCTATCTATCAATAACATCTTTTCACTTACAGATTTACACAATAACCAATTGTCTGAAAATGCTCTAAATATCTCTGCAGCGCGTCCTCCTGGTACATTATTTGCATTGCAGCTGCGGCGGTATTCACGATATGTATAGTAATATCCACAAGGGCAGGATATCAATGCAGTATAACTGGCGGCTTGATGTACCGTACCGCAGTAATGGCAGATGATTTCTCCTTTTTCTAAGCGCTCACGGGTATCTCTTGCCTGTTTGCAACGAGTATAAAATGTATAACCTATTTCATTCAGTAAATCTTCATCAAGAAGACCTTTAGCTTCGTCTTGATATAATTTAACCAACTTATTCCGGGATACTTTATCGGCCCATTTACACTTGTTAAACTTTGATACATCGATATTTTCCGTTAACGCTGTAAGTTGTTTTTTCTCCCGTTCTAAACGTGATTTTGTTCTATTAATTTGATTGACTTTTTTAGCAGCAGTTAATAGAGCATATCTTTCTTCATAACCTTCAGCATATTTTGCTTTGCATTTTTCGAATAAGACATGTAAGGATTTATCATCTTTTACAGCAACGCCTAAAACATTGAAAGAATCGTCACAGATTGTAACAGATAGCAGTTCTATACGATAATTTCGGCAATAACCGTATGTCCAACCGGTATGATTATCAAAACGCGGGTAATTATTATATACTTTATAGTTGGACACCATTTTATTGTCGAAAATCAAAAACAATTCACGGATTCTTTCTGGTAAAAATGCAATTAATTCCTCATAAGTTGGCTTAACACTCCTTGGAAACTTTTCATCCATTTCATAAAAGCTTATCCTTTCAAATCGCAAATATCTTAATATGTATTATGTATTACTTTTATCTTAGTATGGATAATGATTGATAAATTGTAGTAAGAATATGCTTGATAACTTTAGTTATGCAGATACTATTCGATATTATTTTAACTCTTTCCTCATAACAACATGTTTCTCTTGAACAGCTACTTGGACAAATCCAGCCTTCTCATACAACCGTTGGGGACCCGCGCAATCCCATTCAAACCTTTCCCTTCTCACTGCGGGAAAACCTTCGACTGCGATGTAACCTTCGGCTCTCCCATGGTCAATCACCTGCTTTAAAAGTGCAGAAGCAATTCCTTTCCCGCGGTATTTTGGAGCAATCTCAAAACACACTACGGCCATTTCTCGTTTTTTTGCTGGTGCGAAAAAACAATCACCGGTACACGACTCCATGGGGAAGTTTGCTTTATCGTTTGCGTTACACCAGCCAATAGCAACACCATCGTCAAAAGCCAGGTATCCACGCAGCATGCCTGCATCAATCTGCTGTTTTGCAATATTTCTTGACACGTGACCTATGTCATCTCCCTTTACGTTGTGAAACGCTGCTTTTTGCTGCTCCTTTGACATTTGATAGAGCTGACAATAACAACGATACGGGGAATTATCAGTAAATGCCCGATTTTCAAAAAAGTCGAAGTAATCGGCGGATAGCTCCGGTGTGAGTGGTTGAATCCTTATATTCATGTTTGCCCTCCGTAGTATTTTTTATCATAAATCCCAACTGTTACAAGTGAAATAAGAATCATTACAACATTTGCTGTAATGGTTCCAGTCCACGTCATCGTCATTGTCCCAAAGATAGGGGATGCTGCATTGAACATGGTGTGGAATAAGACGCACATAAACACACGACCTTTTCCTGAAATTCTGTAGATTGCCCCGTTAAAAAAACGAAAAGCCATAAGTTGTACTGCAAACATCCAAAAGTTAATGGATCCATCTGCATGATTTGTACCCGGAATAAAGAAAAGAGGGATATGCCAGCATATCCAAATGACTCCAACAATTACTGCGGATAAAATAAAACCGAATTTTTTTTCAAGTTCAGGCTGCAATACGTACATCCAGCCAGCTTCCTCCAAGCCACCAATAATAAGATTACCAGGTAAGGAAAGAAAAAATGTATAGAATGGAAGCATCATTTCCGTGGATCCTGTAACCGCCATATGTATTATAAAATATATTATAAGCCCTGCCATAACAAACATATAGATAGATATGTTATTTTTATAATAAAAAACAGTTTTCAACCACTCCTTTAGATCTGCTATTTTTTTATTTTTCTTCAAAACCAAATATGATGCAATTGCTGGGGATAAGATATAGATTGCAAAAGGTATATTCATTACAAATTGCTGTAATGTATGAACCCAATTGTTAACTGTATATCCAAATTGCCCAAGTGCAATCAAAGAGCCGGACACAAGATAGGCTATGCTAAATGTCAGTATTGTATATTGGAATGTGATTTTGTTTTCTTTCATGATTTCTTTAACGCCATTTAATTTGTCTATTACTTTAAGCAATTTATCAATAGGATTAGTGTGTCTCTAAATAGGTTTTGACACTCTAATTTTAATAGAAAATATAATGGTAATTTGCTCCTCTATTAAGTTATTATGAATCCATAAAGTTCTACGTTTATATAGCTTGCTGTGAATATATAAACCCCGCGGGACGAACGTCGTTTAAGTCTTGTCCGTCCCCAAGGTTTTACTGGAAAGTATTAAGAGAATAGTTTAAACATTTGCATCTGTTGCAAAAGCTTCTGAACCCATTGGTGAAATTGTAACATAAAGACGCAAGACATCTTCACCGGTATTTATAACCTGCAAGCTTTCCTGCCCATCAACTTGCATTAATTCGCCCACCTGCAATAAAGTTTCGTTGCCATCTGTAACAACCTTGGCATTACCCTCCATGACTTGCAGGAAAAGGGTTGATTCCAGATGTGTATGTCCCGGTAATATTTCCCCTTTTGCAATGTTTAGAACAAAGGCAATAACATTATCACTTTTAAAAATCATTCTCTTTGCAATTTTTCCTTGTGGTTCATGAAAATAATCATTGAAAATAAATTTGTTCATAGCTAAATCCTCCTTTCATTTATGCTTAAACTTTAATATACCCAAAATTCAACATATCATATAAATTCTTTTTTACAAATCCTCAAATATCTCTGGAGAGTTGATGATGTAGTGAGTTTGTTACAAGAGACCACTATAAATATAAATGTGTGGATGTTTTTTTCTTTGTCCAGATAAAGAAATTTCATATTATAGTAACCTCAGACATACATTTTCTCGGATAAAGGAATACGCTATTAATGCATTAAATTTTTATCCTTAAGTTTACTCATCACAAGTCCTGTAGTATTATCAACAAAGGAAAAGAATTCTTCTCTAGACATTGCGATTGGTTTAGTAAGTTTATCATTAAATTTTGGTAAATAGCCCATTACACCAATCTTTCGATGGATACATCCAGAAGGTAAATAATCAATGTAATCTGGAAACTCTTTCAGTGGCAGGATTTCTGTTAAATATCCTGAATTGGGATTATCTCGCAGGTATTCAGCCTCCATATTAAAAATTTCATACATGCGTTCACTTTTTGAAATCAATATTTTAACAGAATCCCAATCTCTCGGATATCCCTTTGCGCCTAGACGCAACTTATCATCCGCATCTATTCGTTTCCACGTAGCTTTCACTCGGTTTTCATTACGAATATACTCTTGATAGGCAGCGTCTGTAATTAAATGTACATAATATCCCAGTAAAAATGAATAATGTTCGTGGGATTGTATTTTATTTATATTTTGTTGTATGTATTTTTCACAGAAAGCATCACAATCAGAGGCAACTTTTCTTTTACCACCCATCCAATGAGTAACTTCTCTTGAGGGTGTAAAGGCTGTCCAGTCCTCATTCTCCACATTACAGTCGGGTGCAATATTTCCTACACAGAACCCACGTCTATCTAAATTGGTGCATTGTTTTAGTATACTGTCAGCTATCATTAAATGTGTTACCCAATAAGCCATGGTTACAACCTTTCAAATTTTTCATATAAGTATAGTAACATATATTGCTATATATTGTATAAAATACTTCCAAGTAATGCTCTTCTTCCTAAGTTGGTTACACTTATTATATCATAGTGGTTAAATGATTTTTCTTATATTAAATCATATTTCCCGCCTAGGTAAGGATTGCTTGCAATAATAATCAACAGGGTACAAATATTTAAATTTCATACACATAAGCTTTATATGATGATTAGCTGTTTTCATAAATCTTGTTCTTTACATTATATAAATAGATTCTCATATTCTCTTCCTCATGCCTATTATAGAAATAGCTACAAGCATCTCCAACTTGTATGGCAAGATTGCTGAAAATATCGCAAGCATTAAATATTGCATCCCATAAATGATTGTAATCACTGTCAGAATAGGTAAGTATATATTGATCATAAATCTTAGCAGGCAGAAATTGTTTGAAGTATTTTCCCATCTTCCCTGCTGAAACAGTATAATCAGTGATTGTACCAATATACCATCCGATCATATCATGTAATTCTTCACGAACAACATTGTGAAACATTAGCATAGCATAAGGCAATTCATTACGAGCTATACCCTTAGCAACATTTTGTAAACACCACCAAAAGTTATTACAGCAAGACAGATAAAATAGTTCAGATGGCGGCTGAATGATATAGTCGATATCCGTTGCATCAGGAAATGGGGGCAATATCCCATCCTTATCCATCAAAGCTATGCTTAAGCTATCCTTTCCAATGAGCTCTAGTCTTTGAATGGGAATCAGGGTCAGGTCAAGACGATTACCATCTTGAAATAGCATCATCCAATTAAAATGCCCTTCGCCACTTGGATTACGCATAGCTTCTGGCATTTGCAGCATAAGCCTATCACCAAAAACATCTATCCAATTAATGTCCGCAGTAAAGGTTTCAAAATCCTTAACTACATATACAATATCAAAATCCTGATAGACATCTTTTGGGGCGTTTGGGTTTGTTCGCGAACCGTTCATATAAACTGCCCGTACACGTGAATCTTTCTTCGCTATATTCAATATTAAATCGAACATTTCTTTTTCTGACCTCATATGGTATACCTGCCTATTTATAAAATATTTTTTAAAACGAATTGATTGCATTTAATCTTTCAATATTACATTTTGCTGTAGTTTGCCAAAATATGTATATCTAATATATCATTTAATAAATAACATTTCAAATACTATTTCAATTATGTAAATTAAAAGAAGTTTCTTCATTTTGTTATGTTAACATGATCTATTTACTTTAAGTTAAAATAACAAAAAGAATATAAAAACCATTATCTGATTCTTATATTCTTTAGCTATTTAAGGATATAGTACTTTTGTTTAATTTAAAGTGATGTATTAATCCGAAATTGAAAACAGGTAACCGGTACTATAGTTATCATACCCATCTAGAAATACCTCCCCAGTCCAATATTTTTGAGGATATGGAATATTTACGCCATTACCGAGGAGTATATTGCGTGTGACATCATACATTGCATCGCTGTCGTAACCCTGACGTGAATGCATTGCATCCAGGTCACCGGAGAACGTTGCGAAAGCAAAGCAGGAATAGTAAGGCGGACCTGCAACAGGCACATCCTGTGGGACAAAGTCAAATGAAAGAAAACCATCCGGTACAGGAGTCTCCGCTTTCATGAAACGTCCCCAAACACCATGCCATGGAGCAACATCTACGCCTAACCCGTAATGGTGCATAAATAAAATATCATAGTCGAAGTCCGATTTGTAATCTTTCATGGCGTCCAAAGTTAAGAAGAGTTCCTTACGAACCTCCATGTTATCCAGATCATCTCCTTCTCGCCCAATAAAGCGCATAGCTGACATCTTTTTGTATACAAAGCTGTTTACTTTAAATCCTTTTTGTTGCCGCTCAACCATATCAGGCATAAACAGTGCCCACTGCACCCCGGCATCACTATCCTTTAAGCAATTAATATACCCAAATAAATCTACGCTATCTGTTCCTGTAGGTCCAGTTTTATTTCCTGCAATTTGTTTCCGAATGCTTCTCTGCTTCATAGAATAAAAGTCAGTAAAAACCTGAGTTACTACTTCTTGCAGCTGCTTGTCATAAACGACGCCTGACAACTCATCATCAAATCGATCCAACGCCTTGAATACCGCAGTGTTAACCACTCCGGATGGTTCTAATTCTGACAAGTATGACCGTAACTTGGTGTTCTGTTCTTGGAATCTTGCCAATACGCCTTGTATCAAAATCTGTTTATTTTCGTCTAGTTTTTCATCAATCCATTGTGAATCGTCTAGTACCCATTCTGTCAATGCATCAAAAACCCCAGGATTTTGCCCCCTTGCTTTAGCAGCCCAGCTAACAATCTGTTTGTATTTTTCGGCATCCGATAATTGCTTGTCCTTATGCCATTCGATGTCGCTCCAATAAAACTCGTCAATCAGATTACTTGACATATCAAATCCTCCTTGGATGATAATGTTAATGGAAAGGGGATGAAATTTCTTCATATTTCCACGCTGCACTTTTGATGGCGGCACTCCGTGAAATCTTGTAAATGCCTTAGAAAAACTCTCCTGAGTATCATATTGATATCGCATAGCCACGTCAATGATTCTGCTATTTGGCCTCAATAAATCTTCTCCAGCTAAACTAAGTCTTCTGTTACGGATGTACTCACCTATGGTCATACCCATCACCAAATGAAAAATAAGCTGAAAATGTGAGCTTGACGAATAAGATTGGCTTGATACTTCGTCAATGTTAATTTCGTCAGTCAAGTGATTTTCAATATAATGAATTGCTTTCGTCAGACATTGAATCCAGTTCACAGTTCACCCTCCTTCCAATAAATATTCTACTATAGCATTATCAATAAAGTCATGTCTTAAAATATTTCGTATTGTCCGCTAAAAACATTGTCTGTAAAGTTCAGTAGTAAATAGGAATTACTTGATGTAGTGATAGTAATTATAGCAATCCCAAATGAGCACTTTCAAGCATTGATTTCATCTGACATAAGCAAAAAGGATGTCCTGCCGGATCAAACATAACTCTCCAATCATTAGAAAATTGATTGTCTGCAAGGGTTGCTCCACATTGGAGTGCATATTGAACTGCTTGTTCTAAATCATTTACAGCAAAGTCCATATGTGCCATTTGCTGTTGAGCTTCAGGCTCTTGTGGCCAAATTGGTGGTATATACGCAGAATTCTGTTGAAATAAAATACAAGGATATGTTCCCTGATTGGTTCCTGGAGCGTATACACATGCCCACTCTTCATCGATTGACACTATATCCCACTTGAGCAACATGGCATAAAATTTTGCTAATTCATGGGGATCTTTGCTATCCACCGTAAATGAGTACATTTTGATTTTTAATTCGCTATTCATAACACTGATACCTCCTCATTTTATAATCACTAAGCATAGAATTAAATAATTTCTCACAAGTGTCCGTCAGGGTCTTTGAATTATTCCTTATATCCCCAATCTACCAGCACATTAAGATAAGTAATGAATAATCTCCCTTAGACTTGAAACAGTGTACTTTTGACCATAATCTTTTATATCAGTACTTCTATTTACTAATACAGAGAGAATGCCCAAATTGTTTGCACCTGCAATATCCTTTTCTTCATCTCCGACATATAGCATTTCATCTGGAGATATATCAAAAAAATTGAGTAATTTTATGTATCCTGCAGGATTGGGTTTTCTGTAACCTACATCAACAGATGTAAATGTAATGTCAATTAAATTAGAAATTACTGATATATCTTGTAAGGAATATTTATTATCCATACCATAGGCTGCATCCGTCAGAATGCCTGTTTTTATTCCTGCTTGTTTCATTTTAATCAAAACCTCTATAGTTTCAGGAAAAGGGGTGGAATTTATTTGAAAATAAGAATAAAATCCTTCCTTGATTGTATTCTTATTTTTATTTGAGCAATTCCAACTATGGAGAATTTCATGAAATATTTGATCTGATATCACTTCAATTTCACGATCATTCATTCTTGTGTTATATTTCGTAAGAACGTCAATCGCTGAAATCATCATACTCTCTGACAATATAAAGTTGCAACCTTCTACTGCTTTTTCAAGAGCAGGACGATACAAGGAACTCCAATTCAACGGATTATCATATTTTATAAGTGTGTGGCCAACATCAAAACCAACTGCTTTTATCATAGTTAGGTCTCCTAATGTCAATAATTTGATTTAAAATTAAAATTAGTCAATTAATCAGTTAGTTAATAGGTGTTATCTCAATTAGTCCCTGCGTTACTAAGGTTCCATCTTTTTTTACAATTGCAAGTTCAATACTAAAATGATTTACTTTTTTGTAAATATCCAGTTCTTCTTTTTCAAAACATTGTTTTAAATAATGGATTTCAAAATCCGTTATCTGATAATTATTATAAAATTC
>DALYNO010000022.1:0-10333 GCA_031975295.1 Anaerocolumna sp.
TCAATTAGAGTATATGCAATCTGGAGTTAAAAGAAATATTAATAAAACTGTAATGGCAGCGACAAAGCAGATTGATGATATTCTTTTTATAAAAGACCAAATAGGGCTTAGTGATTTAGCAGAGGGGCTGGAGGATATTGCATTACTTAGAGTTAATTATCCAGAGGCTTCCTTAAAGGAATTAGGGGATATGTTAAATCCACCTATTGGCAAATCAGGTGTAAACCATCGTTTGAGGAAACTAAGTAATTTAGCGGATAACTTAAGGGAACAAAAGGAGGAAGTAAACTATGTTAACAAAGAAAATACTAATTAAAATTCCAACAGGATTAGAGGCAAGACCAGTAGCATTATTGGTACAAGTTGCAAGCCAGTATGAAAGCAACATCTATGTAGAGTGTGATGAAAAGAAAGTAAATGCGAAAAGCATTATGGGTATGATGAGTCTTGGATTGGCAGCAGGGGAAGAAGTAGTTGTAATTGCTGACGGATCTGATGAAGAAGTAGCAATGGATAACATTGAAAAATATTTAAGCAGCAAAAATTAATTGTTGTTATATTCTATAAAAGGCATGTGCTAATAATAAGGTACATGTCTTTTTTTTATGTGTTCTATATGGTTTCTTGCAGATTTTGATGAAATGAAACAGAGTTGTTATAATTTATTAATAAAAAATTAACTAATTAATTATCAAACAATGTTATAATAGAGTATGTGCAGTTTGATACATACTATTGACTAGAAAGATATTGCTTGGAATAATCAAAATAAGTATTGTAATATAGTAAAAACCATAAAATACTATGTTTTACCTAAGTATTAATTGGAATACTATAAACAAGAATATTTTGATTACAAAATCTTAATTAGCTTTCATAATAGAATAATATAGCATCATAAAAAAATAAGTATCAAGTATCAAAACAACATTATAAAAAATAAGTTTATAAAAAATAAGTATTATAAAAAATAAGTATTATAAAAAATAAGTATTATAAAAAATAAGTATCATAAAAAAAGTATTATAAAAAATAAGTATCATCAATAATAGAATAATATAGCATCAAAGATAGAATAATTTATCTTTATAAATAGAATAAAATAGCTTTACAATCAGAATTAAATAGCTGCAGAAATAGATAGAAAATACAGATAAATCTAAGATAAGAAAATAGGAGAATATCATATGGGTGATTTTAAAAAAGGCAGGAATGATAAAAGGTATAAAATGCAAGTTTTGCTGGCCATTGAAGCGGCAGTTATTATATTAATAGTCATTGCATATTTCTTTTTCACTAGTTATCTTAAGAATAAAGATAATGAACCTAACAAAGATTCTGGAACAAAAACAGAACAATCCCAAGGTGGAGGAGACAAGGGTGATAACTCTGACAAAGGTAATTCTGGCAATGAAGGAGACAGTGCCACAGAAGCTACACCAACACCAGATCCTGAAAAAGAGTTAATGGATAAAATAGATGCATTGCTGAAAGAATCTGATATGCTTGCCAAGGGATACGATTATGATAAAGCTATTGAGAAAGTAGAGTCATTTGGTGAAGATTATACCAGTTATGAGAAATTAACAAAAGCTGTAGAAGGGTATAGAGCAGAAAAAGCCAATTTAGTACCGCTTGGGGCTTATGATTCTATAAGTGAAATCAGTCATATATTTTTCCATACCTTAGCTGCAGATACAAAGTTAACTTTTGACGGAGATTACGATTCCAATGGTTATAATTACTATATGACTACCATTTCAGAATTCAATGAAATGATGCAGCAAATGTATGATGCCGGATATGTCTTAGTTAGCATCCATGATGTTGCTAAAAAGGTGAAGAAAGAAGATGGCTCTGTAGTTTATGAAGCGGGAGACATTATGCTGCCTCCTGATAAAAAGCCTTTTGTAATCTCCCAGGATGATGTGAATTATTATGATTACATGACCGGAGATGGATTTGCTACCAGAATGATTATTGATGAAAATGGTGATCCAAAGAATGAAATGCTGTTAGAGGATGGTACTGTATCTGTTGGTGATTATGATATGGTTCCCATACTGGATACTTTCATAAAAGAACACCCAGACTTCTCCTACAAAGGTGCCAGAGGTATTATTGCCTTAACTGGTTATGAAGGCACCCTTGGATATAGAACGAATGATGAAACTTCTCCTACCTATAAAGCCGATGTAGAAACAGCTAAAAATGTAGCAAAGGTTATGAAAGAAAAAGGTTGGGAATTTGCAAGCCATAGCTATGGTCATAGAGATATGGGAAAAGCGACTTATAACTTTACTACAAAAGATACAGATAGATGGATGAAAGAAGTAGGTTCTATAATTGGGCCAACAGATTTATATATCTTTCCTTTTGGTATCGACATAGAAACAACTATGGGTCATTATGAAAGTGACAAATTCAAGTATTTAAAGAAACTTGGTTTTGATTATTTCTGTGGTGTTTATAAAGACCCTTGGATTCAGGTACAAAAAGATTATGTGAGAATGACTAGAAGACCTCTTGATGGGCAAGCCATGCTTCAGTTTCCAGAAAGACTTAAGGATTTATTTGATTTGAGTAAGGTGATTGATCCAGCAAGGCCAGCACTAAAGTAGGTGTTGATCATTTGAAGTTTGAATGAATTCATTTATTCATTCATTCTAGGTTGCATAGATGAGTTAAAAAGAAGGGACCGTCCCCAAAGATTGAGATTGGACATAATTGGCCACAAGTTAATTATATCCGTATGATCTCCATTTGGTGACAGTCCCTTAAATAGTTCATCTCTACGACTGTATCACTCTAGTCCCGGACATGCCGCATAAATTCATTGTTGGAAAGCTCCAAATATGTTATGATAGAATAAAAATGTAGTAAGGTAACTAATCGTTGGTTTTTAATGGCAGCGTTAACAATCAGGAACAATGCCAGATTCATGGTATGATAATTAGTATAATAGTTTTAACCTTCCAATGAAAGTACTGGAATTAGAAAGGTTTTGGTAGTAATATGAATTTTACCCATTTGCATTTACATACAGAATATAGTTTATTAGATGGCTCTGGTAAAATCAAAGAAATGGTTGCCAGAGTAAAAGAGCTTGGCATGGATAGCATGGCAATAACAGATCATGGTGTTATGTATGGTGTTATTGATTTTTATAAAGCCTGTAAGGCTGAGGACATTAAGCCGGTTTTAGGTTGTGAGGTTTATGTTGCCCCTAATTCCAGATTTGACAGAGAGCCTGGTTCCTCTGAGGACAGGTATTATCATTTAATTTTACTTGCTGAAAATAACACGGGTTATAATAATCTGATGAAAATTGTATCAAGAGGTTTCTTAGAAGGATTTTATTATAAACCTAGAGTCGATTATGAGGTCTTAAGAGAATATAGTGAAGGTATTATTGCCTTAAGTGCCTGCCTTGGTGGTGAAGTAGCAAGTAATATTAGAAGAGGCTTTTATGAAGAAGCCAAGAAGGCAGCTACCGATTTAAGAGAAATATTTGGACAAAACAATTTCTTTTTAGAATTACAAGATCATGGAATACCGGAGCAAAAATTAGTTAATCAAGCACTGCTTCGTATGAGTGATGAAACGGGTATACCGTTAGTAGCTACCAATGACGTGCATTACACCCTGGAAAGTGATGCCCAGGCACACGATATTCTTCTTTGTATACAGACCCAGAAAAAAGTAACTGATGAGAATAGAATGCGTTATGAAGGCGGTCAATATTTTATCAAATCCCCTGAGGAAATGGAAGGGCTTTTTCCTTATGCAAAAGAAGCTCTCACAAGGACCTGGGAGATTGCGAACCGCTGTAATGTAGAAATAGAATTTGGAGAATATAAATTACCTCAGTTTGATGTTCCAACAGGGTATACTGCTTTGGAATACTTACAGAAGTTATGTATGGAGGGTTTGAAAAAGAGATATCTTAATCCTTCCAAGGAACTCCTGGAGAGACTCGAATACGAAATTGACACCATAAGTGGAATGGGCTTCGTGGATTATTTCTTAATAGTTGGAGATTTTATTAAGTTTGCCAGAGATAATGACATTGTAGTCGGACCAGGCAGAGGTAGTGCGGCGGGAAGTATAGTTTCTTATTCTCTTGGGATTACGGATATTGATCCAATTAAGTACAATCTTTTGTTTGAAAGATTTTTAAATCCTGAAAGACTTACTATGCCAGATATCGATATTGATTTTTGTTTTGAGAGAAGACAAGAAGTAATTGATTATGTTGTTCGTAAATATGGTAAGGAACGGGTGGCACAAATAGTGACCTTTGGTACAATGGCAGCCAGAGCGGTAATTCGTGATGTAGGAAGAGCTTTGGATCTTGGATATTCAAGAGTAGATGTTGTTGCTAAGCTAATCCCTACTGAACTTGGTATTACCATTGAGAAGGCTTTAAAATCCAGTTCAGAATTACGCAACCTTTATGATTCCGATGAGGAGATTAAGTTTTTAATAGATATGTCAATGAGACTGGAAGGTCTTCCAAGACATACTTCCATGCATGCAGCCGGTGTAGTTATCAGTAAGGCTCCAGTGGTTGACTATGTACCTGTATCCAGAGCTTCGGATGATTCGGTGACTACACAGTTTACCATGACCACGCTGGAAGAGCTCGGGCTCTTAAAAATGGACTTTCTAGGACTTAGAACACTGACTGTTATTCAGAATGCAGTGCGCATTATCAATAAAAAGGCTGATAAATTTTTAGATATTGATAAAATTGATTATGATGATGAAAATGTATATGCCCTTATAGCATCTGGTAAAACAGAAGGAATATTTCAGTTAGAAAGTGCCGGAATGAAAAACTTTATGAAAGAACTAAAACCTAGGGGAATGGAGGATATTATAGCTGGAATTTCTCTATATCGTCCAGGACCTATGGATTTTATACCAAAGTATATTAAGGGTAAAAATGAAAGTGACCAGGTAGTATATGAATGCCCCCAATTAGAACCTATTCTTTCACCTACCTATGGTTGTATTGTATATCAGGAACAGGTAATGCAGATTGTTCGAGATCTGGCTGGATATAGTTATGGCAGAAGTGATTTGGTTCGTCGTGCCATGTCCAAAAAGAAAGCTTCAGTAATGGAAAAAGAAAGAATAAACTTTGTTTATGGCAATGAAGAAGAAGGGGTTCCAGGGTGTATGAGCATTGGCATACCTGAGAAAGTTGCAAATCATATATTCGATGAAATGACTGATTTTGCAAAATATGCTTTTAATAAATCCCATGCTGCGGCTTATGCAGTTGTAGCCTATCAAACCGCATATTTAAAATGTTATTATCCGGTAGAATTTATGGCAGCTTTAATGACTTCTGTAATAGATAATCCAGGCAAAGTTGCAGAGTATATCTTTACCTGCAGACAAATGGGAATTAGGATACTGCCTCCTGATATTAACGAAGGATTTTCTACATTTTCTGTAATAGATGGTGCAATCAGGTACGGTCTTTCTGCAATAAAAGGTCTGGGAAGGCCAGTGATTGAAGCGGTAGTAAATGAAAGAGAGTTAAATGGACCATTTACAAGCCTTAGAGATTTCGCAGACAGATTGTCTGGTAAAGAAGTGAATAAACGTACAGTTGAAAGCTTTATTAAATCAGGTGCTTTTGATAGCCTGAAAGGAACCAGAAAGCAGCTTATGATGGTTTATGTACAGGTATTGGATGAAGCGTCCCAAGAAAAGAAGCGCAATTTATCCGGTCAAATGTCTCTCTTTGATTTTGTACTAGAAGAAGATAAAGAAGAATACGAAACAGCGCTTCCAGACGTGGGTGAATATACAATGGAGCAAAAGCTTGCCTTTGAAAAAGAAGTGATGGGTATTTACGTTAGTGGACACCCATTAGAAGCCTATGCAGAGGTAATGAAGAAGAATATTACCAATACAACTCTTGATTTTGCCTTGGATGAAGAAACAGGAGAAGTAAAGGTAAGAGATGGGGCAATGGGAGTTGTTGGTGGAATCATTACCTCTAAGACTGTTAAAACTACAAGAACCAATTCCATGATGGCGTTTATTACCTTAGAGGATATGGTAGGGGCAGTAGAAGTAATTATATTCCCAAAGGACTATGATAAGAATAAAAATTTCTTAAATGAAGATAATAAAATATTGGTAAAAGGCAAAATAACAGTAGAAGAAGAGAAAGCTGCCAAGCTAATATGTCAGGAAATCATACCTTTTGATAGTATGCCTAAAGAAATATGGATAAAATATCCCAATAAGAACAAATTTGTAGAAGATGAACAAAAACTATATCAAATATTAAGCCAATATGACGGTGAAGATAGCGTATATATTTACTTGGAGGGTGAAAAATTAATAAAACAACTACCCAAAAGTAAAGGGATTAAGGTAGATATAGAACTGGTTGAAAAGCTAAATTTAATTTATGGCAGTTCAAATATAAAAGTAGTAGAAAAGAGTATTGAAAAAGCTAGAAAAAAGGGTTAAAATAAGAGCGATTTAAGTTTCTTGGAGGTGAACGATATGGCAAAAGAAATTAAGACAATTGGAGTATTGACAAGTGGTGGAGATGCTCCTGGAATGAATGCTGCTATTAGAGCAGTAGTTAGAACTGCAATCGCAAACGGAATCGCTGTAAAAGGTATTCGCAGAGGTTTTAGTGGTTTATTAGAAGAAGATATTGTAGACATGGACGGTACGAGTGTTTCTGATATTATTCAAAGAGGTGGAACAATTCTTTATACAGCCAGATGCCTTGAATTTAAGACAAGTGAAGGACAGGATAAAGGCGCAGAAATTTGTAGAAAACATGGAATTGATGGCGTTATCGTAATAGGTGGTGACGGTTCTTTCCAAGGTGCAGCGAAATTAGCTGCCAGAGGTATTAATACAGTTGGACTACCTGGCACGATTGACTTAGATATTACTTGTACAGACTACACCATTGGTTTTGATACAGCAGTTAATACAGCCATGGAAGCAATTGATAAGGTGAGAGATACTTCAACATCTCATGAAAGATGCAGTATTATTGAAGTTATGGGTAGAAATGCCGGATATATTGCATTGTGGTGCGGTATTGCAAACGGAGCGGAAGATATCTTAATTACAGAAAGATATGACCACGACGAACAAAGAATTATTAACAACATCAAAGAAAAAAGAAAAGTTGGTAAGAAACATCATATTATTGTAAATGCAGAAGGTATTGGCGATTCCTTTGCTATGGCTAAGAGAATTGAAGATGCTACAGGAATGGAAACCAGAGCTACGGTTATTGGACATATCCAAAGAGGTGGAAGCCCTACTTGTAAGGACAGAGTTTATGCTTCTATGATGGGTGCAAAAGCTGTTGATTTACTATGTCAAGGAGAAAGTAACCGTGTGGTTGGTTACAGAGATGGTAAGTTTGTAGATTATGATATCCATGAAGCATTAGCTATGACAAAAGATGTAGATCAATACATGTTTGAAATGGCAAGAAAATTATCAAGATAGTGGTTATTTCGCTAGTTTGATATGCAGAAATGCACAGTTCTTAAATTACAATTTTGTAATATGCATGAATTTAGTATGAAGATTTTTACTATGAAAGAAATGTCAGCAAATAATAACATAAGTGATATATGATAGATTGAAATATATTGCTTATTAAGTTAACTGGCAGATGAAACATCTAGTGTAAAAGAGTCATATTGTTTTACTTTATTTAATATACCTACGATGAGGAGCCTGGCCAAACAAACACTGTGAAACAGTGTTATTACTTCGGTCAGGCTTTTTATCGCAGCGACAGCGCGAAAGCCACGTAGACAGGAGAGAGGGAATTTATGAGTAAAAGATTTAAAAAGTTTATATCTTACTATAAACCTTATAAGGGTTTATTTTTTACGGATATGTTTTTTGCTTTGCTTGCAGCAGGCATTTCATTAATATATCCTTTAATTGTGCGTTACATAACCAATGATTTACTACAAAACAACGAGATATCTGAAGTATTCATAACAATTATTAAGTTGGCAGCGCTAATGGTTGGGTTAGCCTTAATAGAATTAGTGAGTAATTTTTATATAGCCTATCAGGGTCATGTTATGGGTGCCAAGATGGAATATGATATGAGAAATGATATATTTGAACATTATCAAAAGTTATCCTTTAATTTCTATGACAATCAAAAGACAGGACAGTTAATGTCTAGAATTACCAATGACTTATTTGATATAACAGAGCTTTCTCACCACGGCCCAGAGGATATTGTAATTTCCATTATTAAGTTTGTGGGAGCTTTTGTTATTCTTGTTAATATCAATTTACCAATAACCCTAATTGTCTTTGCATTTATCCCAATTATGTTTGTATTTGCTTACCATATGAAAAACAAAATGAATAGTGCCTTTAGACAGAATAGGGAAAAGATTTCTGAAATTAATGCCCAGATCGAAGATAATTTATCTGGTATCCGTGTTGTAAAATCCTTTGCCAATGAGAAAAAAGAAATCGATAAATTCCATGCTGGTAATATGCGATTTGTAGAAAGTAAACGTCATAGTTATTGGCAGATGGCTACTTTTCATTCTGGTTTAGGGCTATTTACCACCTTAATCAATGTAGCGGTTATTACTGGTGGAGCTATTTTTATTGTCAAGGATATTATCAAATTAACAGACTTAATTACGTTCCTGTTATATATCAACAACATAATTGAACCAGTAAGAAAATTAATTAACTTTACTGAGCAGTTCCAGAATGGTATCACTGGATTTGATAGGTTTATGGAAATTATGGAAATACAGCCGGATATTGTAGATAAGAAAGAAGCAGTAGGACTAAAGGAAGTAAAAGGTGAAATTGAATTTAAAAATGTATCCTTTAAATATAATGATACCTTGTCCCATGTTTTTAAGAATATTAACTTAAAAGTAGAGGCAGGCGATTATATGGCATTAGTTGGACCCTCCGGTGTTGGTAAAACTACTCTATGCAGTCTGATTCCAAGATTTTATGAAGCTGGAGATGGTCAAATATTGTTAGATGGTAAAGATATTAAAGATATTAAGCTACGTTCATTAAGAAAAAATATTGGTATAGTACAACAGGATGTATATTTATTTGCAGGTACCGTAATGGATAATATACGTTATGGTAAATTAGAAGCATCAGACGAAGAGATTATTGCAGCAGCTAAAAATGCCAATGCACATGAATTTATTATGGAACTTCCAGATGGCTATAACACATATATTGGCCAAAGAGGTGTTAAATTATCAGGCGGACAAAAACAAAGACTAAGTATTGCAAGAGTATTCCTTAAAAATCCTCCTATTCTTATATTTGATGAAGCAACCTCTGCTCTGGATAATGAAAGTGAAAAAGTTGTACAGGAATCTTTAGAAAAACTTGCTAAAAACAGAACAACTTTCGTTATCGCCCACAGACTATCAACCATACAAAACGCTAAGAATATTATTGTATTAACAGAAGATGGGATTAAAGAAAAAGGAAGTCATGCTGAATTGTTAAATAAAGGCGGAGTTTATGCGGGTCTTTATAAACTAACCCAGAATGCAGATAAAAACCTTGCTAATGCGTAAGGTACATGTGAGATCACATAAGGATTATGATAAAGTTGCTTAATTTTGGTTAATAAAACGAGTAGGATTAGACTAACTCTATGAATGATGCAAACGATACTGTTTTAGGCTGAATCTCTCCCGTTTTATAGATACTGTAAACCCCAATAAGGAATGAGGTAGTAATGAATAAAAAAATTGTTTTCTTTGATATTGATGGTACTTTAATTGATCCCAAGCACGGGTTAATACCCTCCACCAAGGAAGCTATCAGGCTTTTAAAGGAGAATGGGCATATTCCTATTATATGTACAGGCAGAACAAAAGCATTTTTACCAAAGGAGTTGCTGGAACTGGGATTTCACGGTATTATCGCTGGGGCAGGTACTTATGTGGAGTATGAGGATGTGGTACTTCATAATAAAGTGGAAGGACCTGAATACGCCAATGATATTATTAAACTTTTAAAAGAACATAAAATTCATTATATCGTAGAAGGACCAGAATTCATTTACTATGACAAAGAAATTAACGACTCCAAATATGATAGGTTAATCAATTATTTAAAACAATTAGATGATGGCCATATTAAGGAATTAGAAACCAATGATTATCGCATGAATAAGATTACCTGTTCCTTAACAACTGAAAGTAATTTGGAGGCAATTATCCATATACTACAGGAAAAATTCCATCTTATTAAACATGAGGATGGAAATTTTGAAATGGCTCCCAATGGTTATGATAAATCA
>DALYNO010000022.1:10343-17481 GCA_031975295.1 Anaerocolumna sp.
ATAGACAGAGAACATACTTATGCTTTTGGAGATTCCACCAATGATCTTGAAATGCTGGCATTTGTAAATTATGGGATTGCAATGGGTAACAGTTATAAAGAAGTCCTTGAATCAAGCCGTTATAAAACGTCAAGACTAGAAGAAGATGGAATTTATAATGGTTTAAAGGAATTTGGATTAATTTAATTTATAAAAGCCGCAAAATTACTCAGTTTTTGTTGGAACCAAATAGAATTCTTCCTCGTCTAATTATTGATAGTAGAAAGCTAGAAAGGTTTTTACCCTTTATACTAAGAGGTTAGGCGAGTGGCGCAGTTAAAATTGGAATAGGAGAGTGACAGATATAATTGCGTATAAGGTGTATAGGGGGAAATAATCAATGCAAAGCGATTATAATGAGATTTATGATATAGAGACATTAATCAGAGAATATGGCAATGATGTTCTTAGAACTGCATATATGTATGTAGGGGATAGTCATTTGGCAGAAGATGTATTCCAGGATGTTTTTTTAAAAGTAAGTCAGAAATTAAATACCTTTCAAGGCGAAAGCAGTATTAAAACTTGGATTATGCGTATTACGATTAATACAAGTAAGGATTATTTAAAAAGTGCGTGGAAGCGTAGGGTAACTACCTTTACAGAATTCCATGAAAATACCTTAACAGGTGAAGATATGTATTCCTCTGTTGAACAAGAACAAGATAATAAGATTATACGTGAGACAGTTATGGAATTACCTGATAAGTATAAAGATATATTACTGTGCGTCTACTTTCATGATATGACAATAAGTGAAGCTGCGACTATCTTAAAGATAGCAGAAGGGACAGCCAAAAGTCGGTTATCCAGAGCAAAAGAGAAATTAAAGCTTCGTCTTGAAGGGAGGATATAAGGTGAATAATAAAAAGAGATTTTCTGTCGTTTCTAACCAAAAGAACCGAGAGAATGAAAAAACAGGGGAAAAAGGCACAAATAAAATTACAGATATTGACTCCGTGTTAAAAGATCATCTTAAAGCCTCAATTAGCATGGAAAGGTTAGAAGTTTCTGAAGATTTAGTGCAAAGAACATTACAAAAGATAAAACAATCTGAAAATAGTACGTCATCAGATGATAACAATAGAAAAGAACAATTTATAAAACACAGGAATAGAAATATTAGAGGTCTTATAAGTGCCGCAGCTGCCATTGTTTTAGTTGTAAGCAGTGTTACGGTATGGCAAAGTGGAATTATTAGCAGCAATAACAAGAATGCGAAACAAAATGACGAAATGAGAATTATGGAAAGTGCAGAGGTTACTGAAAGTGCCGAAAGCAATAGCGCAGACTATGGTATTTTGTCAGATACAAATGAAACAGCTGGAGCTGATATGACTGCAAAAGGTGCAGAAGAAAGTTCGAATGCTGGAGCTACTATTACTGATATAGCGAATAGCACAGATAGTTCCCTTGTAGCACCTGAGAATACGAAAGTCGGCACGACATTAGGTGTTGCTACAGTATTCTCTGTGAATTATCCGATCAGCTCTTATGAAGATGTGACGAATTTTTATGTCACGCCAAAAGATAAGAAATCTATTCGTGTTACGAAGAAGTCAGATAAGGTGCAAGAACTTTATAATATTTTAGATCAATACGAGATGAATATTTTGACAACTCCATCTGATGAGGATTGGCTTTATAGAGCGGATATTAGTCTAAAAGATAAGAAGGAAATAAAAATCTACATCCTGAAAGATGGAAATATAGCTGTAACCAATGCGTTATCAGAAGATAAAGCTTATTATTCTTTGAGTAATGGTGAGAACTTTTTAAAAGAATTTAAAGAATTATTAAAAACTATGAATGAAAAAAAGCACCACTTAGCGGAAAATACTCCATTAAGTGGTGCTTTAAAGTTGATACATTATATTATTTTTCAGATAATTCTGTATCATCAGATTCTTCTGGATTTTCTGGTTCTGAATCTTCATCAAGTGCCTCAGAAGTGATATTAATTGATACGTATTCTCTTGTATCATTTTGATCTGTTTCGAAATCTTCCTCGTCCTCGGTGTCAAAATCCTCGAAGTCATCTTCAAAATCATCAAAGTCATCAGAAGAGTCCTTATTTACCAGGTTTTTGTACAAATAATAGGCACCACATGCTAATGTTGCAATTGAAACAGTACCGAATAAAAACTTGCCAAATTTCTTCATAATTTAACTACTTCCTTTCGTTTATCAGTATATGCAGATATTTATAAATCTTATACACATCTAATGGATAATTTCATCAAAATTTTAAATTTCATTTCCATTATAAGCTAATGTTGTTTAAAAATAAAGTAAAACTTATCTAAAGAATTGTCCTAAATATAAAAAAAGCATAAAATCATATTGGAAATTGTATACAATGGCAATGGAAAGATATTGCTACAGGTATTTATAAATGGTATAATAAGTCCAACTAAGACTTAGTCTAAGCCTTTAACGTTAGAGTAAGTAAGATAGCGTGTGAATGTAAATAGGAAGTCGTTAAGTCGACCATTTTGTTTTCCGCTGATTATTGTTAAGCAGGTATGGAATATGACATATAAAAATATAAGAGCAGGGATTTTTAAAGCTAGGCCAAATAGGTTTGTAGCGCATATTGAAATAGATGGCCAAATTGAAAGTTGCCATGTTAAGAATACAGGACGTTGCAGAGAATTATTACTGCCAAATTGCATTGTTTATGTGGAAGAGGCAAGTAATACAGCCAGAAAAACAAAATACTCACTGATTGCAGTACAAAAAGGTGATAGAATCATTAATATGGATTCTCAGATTCCAAATAAAGCGGTTCATGAATGGTTAGTTGGCGGAAATTTATTCAAAGATATTATATTGATAAAGCCAGAAAAAGTGTATGGTAATTCCAGATTCGATTTTTATATCGAAACTGTTAATCAAAAGATCTTTATGGAAGTGAAAGGAGTGACTTTAGAAGAAGGCGGCGTAGTAAGATTTCCAGATGCCCCTACAGAACGAGGGGTCAAGCATATGAACGAATTGATTTCTTGCACAAAACAAGGATACGAAGCCTATATTCTATTTGTGATCCAAATGGCGGATGTTATAAAGTTTGAGCCCAATGACCTGACCCATCCAGAGTTTGGTATGACCCTTAGGAAGGCTGAAAGTGAAGGTGTCCATGTATTAGCCTATGATTGTGAAGTAACACCTGACAGTTTATGTATTAGAAGACCAGTACCAGTTATAATTTAAGTAGACAAAAGAAAAGAGGAATAGTATATGTACGAGATGAGACCAGAATATTATACTGGATTAGCAACAATTGATGAACAACATACCGAGTTATTTCGTATTGCAGATGAAGCTTATGTAGTATTAAAAGATGAATTTATATCAGATAAATTTGATAATATTGTAGAAATTATTGGTAAGCTTAAGGAATATGCCATTAAGCATTTTTCAGATGAAGAAGCTTATATGCAAAGTATACGCTATAAGAAATTCTTATCTCATAAAATTGAACATGATGATTTTATTGAAAAACTTGAAGCATTGGATTTTGATCAAATGGATAAAAATCAAGCAGAGACATTACTTGATTTGCTGGAATTTTTAAGTGACTGGTTAGTGCACCACATACTTGAAAAGGATAAATTAATATCTCAGAATTAGAGAGATGATATCTAAGGGAAGGTACATTTTAAAAGGAGGTCTGCAAATGAATATTGGATTATTTACAGAAACCTATTATCCTGAAATTAACGGAGTTGCTAATTCCGTATATATCCTTAAAAAAGAACTGGAAGAAATGGGGCATACAGTATATGTATTTACAACTACTACCCCAGGTGCACCTGAATATGAATACAATGTATTTCGAGTGCCCAGTCTTCCTTGTATATTTATTACAGAACGGAGAGTAGGTTTGTTCTATCAACCCAAGCTTGCCTCTATTATTAAAAAATTAAATTTGGATTTGATTCACACCCATACAGAGTTTTCACTGGGCATCTTTGGCCGAATTATGGCAAGAGAACTAAAAATCCCTACTGTACATACCTATCATACCATATATGAAGATTACACTCACTATATAACCCACTTTAAGACCTTGGATAAAAGGGCAAAAGCCTTCGTTAGAATTTTTACGAAAGTTTGCTGCAATACTGTAGAACAAGTAGTAGTGCCAACAGAAAAAGTTAAAGAACTGTTGTTAAAATACAGTGTTTTCAAGGATATTTCCGTTATACCCACTGGTGTTGATCTAAAGAAATTTAATCCTAAATTATATAAGGATGAAGATATTCAGGCATTAAAGGAAGTGTATGGAATTAGAGAGAAAGATAAAGTTCTGCTCTATGTAGGAAGAATATCCAAAGAAAAAAACATATCTGAAATTATAGACGCTATGCCACAATATATGAAACAAAGACCTAACGTTAAGTTTTTGATAATAGGTGGTGGACCAGAAATGGAACAGTTAAAGGAACAGGTGAACCATTCTGGCCTTACCAGTCAAATTATTTTTACAGGACCTAAACCCTGGGATGAAATTGGACTATATTATCAATTAGGAGATGTATTTGTAAGTGCCTCCCAAAGCGAAACACAAGGTCTTACTTATATTGAAGCTATGGCTGCTGGTGTGCCTGTAGTCGCCAAACAGGATAAATGTCTGGATGATATTTTAGAGGAAGGGTTTAACGGTTATTCTTTTATAGATAAAGAAGGTTTGATCAAAGGTCTTGAGCGCATATTCTATTCAGAGGACAATATTCCTTATGGAATAAATGCTATGAACAAAATGAAGAAATATTCTACGGAAGAGTTTGCTAAAAGTATGGTTGGATTATATGAAGAAATAATGGAGAGACAACCAATCTTTATGCAACGAATATCTAATGAAGCCAAGAAGATTAATCACTTATTTCATGTATAACAAAGGGTATCCTATGTGTATCAATAAATAGGGTTTTATAAGCCATGGACTGTTACTTGGTGAATGAAGCAGATTGGAGATTACAGTAATGAGTTTAGAGAAAGAAATCGACTTAAGGATAGCCGAAACAGAGGAAGATATTCAAAATATTGCAGTATTGGCGAATGAAATCTGGCATGAATATTTTCCTTTTATTTTATCAGAAGAACAAATTAATTATATGGTTGAAAAATTTCAATCTGAGAAGGCTATGAATTACCAGATAGAGCAAGACGGTTATGTGTACTACAAAATATTATCTGATAATGAATTAATCGGCTACTTTGCAGTGCGTGAAGAAAAGGAAGAAAAGGCATTATTTTTAAGCAAGTTGTATTTGCACAAATCTTACAGGGGCAATGGATATGGAACGAAGGTATTTCAGTATTTGGAAGAATATTGTTATAATCGTCATTTTGTTAAAATTTGGCTTACAGTAAATAAATATAATGAAAGTACCCTTAACGCTTATCTAAAAAAGGGATTTACCATAACAGACACCAGAGTACTTGACATTGGCAACGGATTCATTATGGATGATTATATTATGGAATGGATTCTAACCGTGTAACAGTTCAATCTATAAAGGAATATTTGTCATGGAATGTATAGATTTAACTCTTGACAAAAATTGCAGTGATGCTATAATAAATTTTATCATATAAGTTTTAAAACAATAGTAAATAAGTTTTTGATTCAATTTAATAGCTATAAAATAAGTTAACACGTTGATGAGACAAGTAAGATATGAAATATTACAGAGAGGATTATGATATGCTGAGAATAATCCATTAGGAAATATCCCAAGACTACCTCTGAGTGGCCCTAATCCGGTCCGGTGATTCCGTTATAATCGAATGAAGTGGGAATCTATAGAATCCAATGAGGGTGGAACCGCGAGTGTTACTCGTCCCTTTCGTATTGCAGTATTAGTCAAGACGAAAGTGATGAGTTTTTTTATTGCTAAAAACACATTTAAAATCCTCCTTTAAGTCTGCATATACTGGATATAAACTTTGAGCATATTAGGAACAAGATTCCGGAAAGAGAGTGAATTATGATTATTACATTAAAAGATGGTTCTAAGAAAGAATATGAAAACGATATGTCCATTATTGATATCGCAAAAGATATTAGTGAAGGTCTTGCAAGAAATGCCTGTGCCGGAGAATTAAATGGTGAGGTAGTGGATTTAAGAACTGTAGTGAGCGCAGACAGCGATTTAAATATATTAACCTTTAACGATGATGCTGGTAAAGCAGCCTATAGGCATACAACATCTCATGTTCTTGCAGAAGCAGTAAAACGCCTGTACCCAAATGCTAAACTTGCCATTGGACCTTCCATAGACACAGGATTTTACTATGACTTTGATGTTGAGCCTTTTGATAGAGCAGCACTGGATGCATTAGAAAAAGAAATGAAGAAAATCATCAAAGAGAGTGCGGAAATAGAAAGATTTACCTTACCTCGTGAAGAAGCAATTAAATTCATGGAAGATAAAGGGGAACCTTATAAAGTAGAACTTATTAGGGATTTACCAGAAGATTCAGAAATTTCATTCTATAGTCAAGGTGAATTTGTAGACCTTTGCGCTGGACCTCATTTGATGAGTACCAAGGGTATTAAAGCGATTAAATTAATTTCTTCTTCAGGTGCTTATTGGAGAGGCAGTGAAAAGAATAAAATGCTTACAAGAGTATATGGAACTTCCTTTACTAAAAATGCTGATCTTGATGCATATTTAGTTCATTTGGAAGATATTAAAAAACGTGACCATAATAAACTTGGCCGTGAAATGGAATTATTTACAACAGTTGATGTAATTGGTCAAGGTCTTCCACTTATGATGCCTAAGGGTACCAAAATGATTCAAACAATGCAAAGATGGATTGAAGATGAGGAAGAAAAAAGAGGCTATGTAAGAACAAAAACTCCATTTATGGCTAAGAGTGACTTATATAAAATCTCAGGACACTGGGATCATTACAAAGAAGGTATGTTTGTACTTGGTGATGAGGAAGTGGATAAAGAAGTATTTGCACTTCGTCCTATGACTTGCCCATTCCAATACTATGTATATAAAGCTAGCCAGAAATCTTATAGAGATCTGCCTCTTAGATACGGCGAAACTTCCACTTTGTTTAGAAATGAAGATTC
>DALYNO010000023.1:0-9540 GCA_031975295.1 Anaerocolumna sp.
AAAGAGAAGCTGCCGCTTCACGATTTTTCAATCGTAAAGCGACAGCCCCTTTTTTTAAATGATTAAGGGTTTATCACTATGATATAACAGAAATAAAAAGTCCAAACGCCTCAATACGTTGGTAAAACAGTGAACTTTTTACTTCTAAATCAAGTTGATAACCCCTAAGCAATTTTACAAACTCGTCATAGGCACATGGATGTATATATTTAGATCATGGTAATAAATTTAATGTTTCAACTGTATTTCTCAAGTATTATATAGCATGATAAACTGCGAAGTTTGAGTATGATAGCCTAAATGAAAGCAGGAAACTCAGTAAAACACAGTGTGTCTATATCACTAAATCGTTTCATCCTTTATCATTAACGACTGTGCATAAGCCATACTAAAAGCCGCCACACCCTTTAATTCATTGGATACTATATTTTCTGATAAATAATAAGCAATAGTGCCATCTCTTTTATCTCCAGGTCCAAGACCTGCAACTTCGCATATTCCTGTAAGAACCAGACCATCACTTAAGGGAAGTAATTTATGTGTTATGATTCCATTTAGAATTTCGAGGCCTTTTTCAATATAAGCTTGGGGAAGAACCTTTAAGCGGCAAGCCTTTAGAATGGAGCAGGCAATCATGGAGGAGCCGGAAGTTTCTGTGTAGTTGGCGGAAATCTCTGGTTTATCAACTAACTGATAAAACATATTGGTCTTAGGGTCTTTGTAAGGAAGGATTCCATCGACAGCTTCCTTAAGTAACTCTTTTAGAAAGTCTTTGTAATCTTTGTTTTCATCGGACATCGCTTCCCAGGTATCTATAATAGACATGAAGTACCAGCCCATAGCCCTGATCCAAAAGTTAGGTGACCAACCTGTTGTTTTATTCGCCCATTTTTGAATTTTAGCTTCGTCATAAGCGTGGTAATATAGTTTTTTGTCTTCGTCAAAGAGAAATTTACGTGCATTTTTATATTGATTGATAATATCTTCGTAATTTTCTTTTTTGTTAAATTTCGATTCATACAGGGTATAAAAGGGCTGGGCCATATATAACCCATCGAGCCAGATTTGGTCCGGATAAATTTGTTTGTGCCAAAAACTTTTGCTGTCAGTTCTAGGATGGCTTTTTAATTGATCCATTAAATCGTCAATTGCTTTTTTATATTTTTCTTCTTTTGTTTCTTCATAGAGAAAAAACAAGGCTTTTCCAGATTGTATATTGTCCAGATTATAAGTTTCTTTTTCAAAGGTTAGTATATTACCTTCTTCTGTAATATAATAATTCATATAGTGTTTCATAATATCTTTGTAGAATGTATTTTGGGTAGCCTGATATAATTGTTCACAGGCACTTAAGATACATCCGTCTTCATATTTCCATCTGGTATGACTTTTTTCACTCTTTGAAAATTCCTTTAAATAGCCTGTAATGTAGGTTTCTATAGTCATATCCTGTCTCCTTAAGTTGTTTCGACTATTCTTTTACTGCACCCATATTAATACCCGTAACAAAGTGCTTTTGTAATTTTGGGTATAAAAAGATGAACGGTATGATAGCAATAATAATTGCTGCATTTTTTACTGTAGTCTGATATACCCCAGCTGAGGTTGCTGCCGCAAGAGAAGAGTCTTCCAAAATCAGATTTCTAAGCATAACTTGAAAGTTCATTAATTTTGAATTTGATATGTAAATTGTAAATGGTGTATATTCGTTCCAAAAAGCAACTGAAAACATTAATCCGATTGAAGCAAGCGCCGCTTTTGATAAGGGAAGAACGACGGAAAAGAAGGTTCTAATTGGGGAACAACCATCAATAGCAGAAGCTTCAAATAAACTCTTAGGAATGCCTTCAAAGAAGTTACGCATTAAAACAGTATTATAAACATTTAGGGAAGCAGGAAGTATAACTGCCCATAAAGTATTCAGTAAGTTATAATCTTTCATTGCAAGATAGGTTGGAACCATACCACCTTGAAATATCATTGTAAATAATAGCATATAGCTAATAAAAGTTCTGCCGGGCATTTCAAATTGCATTAGTACATAACCTGCAAAGGTTGAAATAATTAGGCCAAAACATGTTCCAACAACAGTAACCAATACAGATATTAAAAAAGGTTTATAAAGTGCCACGGTGGATAGGATTACTTTGTATCCGTTAAAAGTAGGTTTTTTCGGCCAAAGATTAATACCATAAGAAGCAGTAGCATCTATGGAATCTACGAATATTTTAATAATTGGTATGATAGTAACAAGTACTATAACCAAGAAAATAACCAGATTAACCACAGGAAACACCTTTAGTTTTTTCAATTTTTTATTCATATTCCCATATCCTCCTATAAGATTCCGCGGCCTCTTATTTTTTTACTTGCCATATTACAAAGCAGAACCAAAGCACAGCCAATCAAAGAAGAATACAAACCTACTGCGGTAGTATATCCGAAGTTAGGTACTGGTGTAGTTAATGTCTGTCTGTATATGTAGGTTTGTAGAACATCAGCTACGTCATATACTCTTGGGCTGTACATTACAAAAACTGATTCAAATAAATTCATAACTTTGGCAAGGTTTAGTATTAAAACAATAACAATGGTTTGTGCCAAGCTTGGCAGTGTAATGTAACGCATTTTTGAGAATCTAGTGGCACCATCAATATCAGCAGCTTCATAAAGCTGAGGGTCAATTCCTGAGAGTGTTGCAAGGAAAATAATGGTTCCCCATCCGGTTTCTTTCCAGACATTGACTAAGTAATACACTGGCCTCCAAAAATTACTGTTGCCGATAAAATATATAGGTTTATCAAGAATACCAAGACCAATAAGTACTTCATTAACAAATCCACGTTGCGGAGAGAGAATAATTGCAAAAATAGAAGCAACTACAACCCAAGAGAGAAAATGTGGAAGATAAATAACTGTTTGAAAGATTTTTTTCAATCTTAAGTTAGATATTTCATTTAATAACAGGGAGATAATAACGGAAGCAAACGTAGTAATAAGTAATTTGGATATACTGATTTGAATGGTGTTAAAAAAAGCTGCCCAGAACTGTTTGTTGGCAAAAGCGCTTTTAAAATTATCTAAACCAACAAAATTAGGTCCTTTAAAAGGGGTATATTCAAAAAATGCATATCTAACACCTAGCATAGGATAGTAAAAAAACATAAGAGCCAGTACAATAACTGGTAGAATCATTACATAATACCATTTATATTTCCAAATCAAGGTCAATTTCTTATTTTTCTTTTTGCTGGGAGTGATTTGATTTGTAACAGATTTCATTTAGACTCCAATCTGCGCTAAAACGCGTAATTTCAGGTCGATATTTTTTACTTTTAAAAGGGAAGCAGCTTACGGATAAAGCTACCCGTTTGCTGCTTACACCTTAAAGAGTTATTTATCTTGCATTAAATTCTGCAACAATTGTATCGGAAAGTTCACCTTGTTCAGCTTCATATGCAGCAATACCTTCTTCAACTGTCATGTTATCTGTTACAATTTTAGCAACAATAACATTTCTAGCATCGATTAAAGTAGCCTGGAAGGATGAAAGAGTGTCTGTTGGTACAACAAGTGGTGCTATAACACAATTATCCTGGAATAATTTAGCGGATTCAATAATACGTGCACCTCTGATGGAAGCTAATGGATCTTCCCAGTTGCTAATTGTTAATACAGGATCGATGTGAGCGGAAAGGAATGTGTTGTCAGGAACTTCAGGATCTGGAAGTTGAACATAGTTTCCTGTAGCATCTTTTTCATAGTGAAGTCCTTCTACACCGTATGTCCAAAGCATCTGGCCTTCGCCACCATCTACCATTGATTCAAATAAATATTTAAATACGCCTTCTGGGTTCTTAGAAGCGTTAGTAATAGCCCAAACTGGAGCTTGTCTTTCTGTATAATTACCTAATTCTTTAATAGGAGGAATCGCTACAACAGAAGCATCAGGGAATGTAGCACGAACGTTTTCTTCAATTGTCATGTTCCATTTACCTGCCCAATATGTAAATACGCCTGTATTTCCTGCATAGAATTTATCACGGCAGGCAGAAGTTGTATTTGTTGCAACTTCCATGTCAATATAACCTTTGCTATAAGCATCTTTTAATCTGGTTAAAGCAGTTTTCATGGATTCATCACGGAAACCATCAGCCCAAGTACCATCAGCTTTTTGATAGAAATCAGGGTAAGCATCCTGCCAGAATTCTGGAAGATAATTTGTCCAAGGTATTTCAGGTCCAATGATACCAGCAGCTGTTACACCATAAGTATCTTTGATACCATTACCATCTGGATCATCTTCTGTGAAGGCACGTAATACTTCTAAGTATTCATCATAAGTTGTAGGAATACCAAGACCAACTTTATCTAACCAGTCTTTTCTTACATATGTAACACAACCGTTACCACTTGCTGGTGAAAAACCGTATAATGCATTGTTAATTTTTAATGCATCAACATATTCTTCTTTTATTCTACCAGAAGCTTTGGATTCGGAATTCTCCCAAGCTGCAGTCATATCCCAAAGAGCACCTTGAGTTGCATAAGCTGCATACTGTGCAGAACCTAAGATAATTGCATCAGGTACGGAACCACTAGTAAATGCTAATGCTACCTGATCATAATAAGTATTGTGGTCAGGTTGAATAATTTCTAATTCAACGCCAGTGATTTCTTTAAATCTAGCTGCAAATTCTTTTTGACCGGAAGCTTCATCTAATAAGGTTTTATCTACCATAATTGTAATTTTGTCCGGTTTCGCAACTTCAGAGACTTCAGGAGTTGCTTCTGGTGTAGATTCTGCTTCTTTTGTAGGTTCCGTAGTGGCGGTTTCATTTTCCACTGCAGCAGAAGTATCTGTATCTGCCCCATCCTTTTTGTTGCTACATGCGGTCATACCCATTACTAATACGAATACTAATAGTATGGAGACCAGCTTTCTTACGAACTTCTTGTTCATAAAATACCCTCCTATAAAGTTGTTTTCCAAGGATAGCTAATCAGCATCTTGGTTTTGTTTAATATTCACATTAAACTACTAATAGGATAAACAATTTAAGACTATATTTACAAGGAACAAAATTTATTATTAGAGTTTAGTTTTTGTGATTGGTTAATTTGCATGAAAATGGTACATATTTTACTCATATATTGTTAATGTGCTTAAAAAATGTACCGTTCTAAAAATGTCACTGTATGTCATTATTTGCTGCAAAAAGGTTGATTTTTCGCACCTCTGCAGGGGTAATATTACCCAACCTTTTAAAGGCACGTCTAAAGGAGGCGGTATTGTTATAGCCTACCTCTTTTGCTATATCCGCTATGTTCATGGAAGTTGTTGAAAGTAGTTCAGTTGCTTTATCCATTCGTATTTTTTCTAGATAATCAGAAAAGTTCTCTTTGGTCACTTCTTTAAAAAGGTAAGAAAAATAGCTTTCTGATATTTTAAACTGCTCCGATATTTTACTTAAGGATAAGGAGGAGTCCATATAATTGTTTTTTATGTATTCTTTGATGCGATCAATTAATAGATTTTGTGTTGATTTAGATTCAAAAAGTTGACACAGGTCACCAGCAATTTCCTGAATGAGTTCAAATGTCTTCTTTTGTCCCATTTTATCATCTAATTCATCCAGCTTTTCTTTTAACTCATGATCAGAGGAGAGCATAAAGCGTACCTTTAATAAGGTATTTCTTAAGTCGGAGAGAAGATATTTGATAATAGTAATCGGTAACACACGTTTTATAAAGTTTTCATGGTAAATATTATTTAAAATCACATCTACCTGTGGTTGTTTACCATTAGAGATAAAGTTAACCAATTGCTGTTCCAGCTCAATAGGATAGTAATAGCTATTAATATTTCTTTCCATGGTATCGTAAAATTGAAGTGAAGTACCAAGCCCGGTATTGTTAAGTGCTTCAGCAGCATGTTGATAAGCTTGCCACGTTAACATTAAATCTGTATAAACATCGCTGACACCGCCATATATTGTTAAAGAATATTTGCTTTTTAAATCCTCATGTACCTGCCAAAATAAAGGACCAATCTGATTTATTTTATCTACTTCCTCTTGATTCCAGTTCAGTAAAATTATAAAGGACTGAGATACAACTTCATATATATAAATACGTTCTCCAAAATAAGTATAAAATACCTCTTTTATAATTTCTTGATAACTTCCTTTATTATGAATGGTATCATCTATAAAAAAATCCAGTTCATTTAAATAAACATTTACATATAGAACTGTAAAACAGCTTGAGTTCGTATCAATATGTAAGATATCTGCAATTTGTTTGGTTTCTTCTACACTATTAATCTGTCCATTTAAAAGTCTTGATAAACTTGCAGAATAAATGATTGGTCGCTGCCATTCAAGCATTTGTTGCATAGTAGCTTTTTTATCGAGTAAAACATTAATATAATGGTCGATGGTATTACGAACATCATTAGATTTATAGTTAAATAACCCTACCTCTTCAGTTAAACTATTTTCCAGCCTTCCCTCAATTCTCTTAAAGGGAACTATATTATTGTGGGACAAAACAAATAAGAGAATTACGCCTAGTAAAAAAGCAAAGATTATAACAGTCAAATATATATTCTGATAATAATTTAATTGATTAAAAACCATGGATTGAGGTTGTACTAAATAATAAGTCCATTGATTGTTTGACGAAGTATATGTACTAATTACAAATTTTTCACCCTGGATGGATATAGATTTCATATGGTCACGGTTATATTTGTCAGTAATTTCGTTTATATCTGCAGGAATTAGAGATTTAGGGGTATCTATTTCTAATAATTCCTTACCTTCATTATCTGTCACATAGATAAACCCAAGGTCATATAGGTTAAGGTCTGAAAAAATATTTTCCATATAATCTTTATTAATGGTATAACATATATTGGCGTTATTTACTTTGCCAGTCTTATACATTGAAATAGGAAAGGTATAAAGTAAGAAATCATCTCTGGTAGCAGAATACCGATCAAGCTTCTGGGGCTTTCCGGCATAATTTAAATTTGTAATGGAATCCATAAAATCTTCATAGTTTAGCTTGTTATAACGCCTATTGTAGTGATAGTACAGACTACTGTTTTCCAGCTCGCTTGCAGATAAGACATAATCTGTATTATGAGCATAAACAAATAGATTTTCAATAAAAGTAAGATTTTGAACGGAATACAAATTAATAAGATAGGTTCTTGCCTTCATTACATTTAAAAAGAATGAACTGTCAATTTCATGAGTTTTTGACTCTACGAATTTGGTAATATCAGTATTGTTTGCTATCTGATAATTAAGTGAAAGCATAATTTGAAAGCTTTTATCCACTTCTGTTACAGCATTTTTCAGAATATTATTATTTTCCTTAATTAAGTTATCTCTAACAGAGGAGATTCCCATATTATAATTAAAGACCCCGAGTACCAATATAATAATAAGGATAAGACTATAAGATGATACCAGCCTTAGAAGAAATTTGTCGCTATAACGCTCTCTTATTTTTTTGTTTAGATTCTTGAATTGTATAATCCCCATTATATACTCCCCCATATAAATACTTTTATTTCTTTTACTTAAACCTATTATACAATGAAAATTGATATTTTTGTTAATATTTTAGAAATCCCTTATATATTTTTACAACATTTTATGTATTTTTAACAAGGTACAAATCTTACTATTAAGGAACAATTCTTATACTAGCTGCATTTTTATTGAATAATAGGCACTTTTGGCGTACAATTACATATAAAATAACTACATTTAATGTGGAGCTAAAAATACTAAATTTCCATGCTTTTGTACATATATTATAAAAAGTAAGAGAAAAGAGATTGGCTATGAAACTAAAAAATTGGGCGTACATTATTTTAGGCAGTGGATTAATAAGTGTTATTTTTATATTACTAAGTACATTACATGTGATATTTCCATTCATAGGATTTTCAGTATTGGCAGCAGGAGTGATTTTATCGCATATATTTTGCAGGTGTCCTAATTGCGATGGTTTTATGAATGTGGGGCTGGTAATAGAAGCTACCAGAAAAAAAATTCACTGTCATAAATGTGGGAAACCCATTGATGCAAATGTTAAGATTGAGTTATAGATATAGTTTAAGAGAACTATGAGAAGTGAAAAAGATGGTAGTAGTTTTATTGATGAAACCCTGCCTGTTTAAATGGAGTAATATTTATCAGTCAGATTGTGCTTCGTCGAAACATTATGAATTAAGTATGTGATATGACAACTAAGGAGTATAAAAAATGGAAATATATGATGGTTTGAATTATGCCCCAAAGGGAAAGTTAAATAGTCCGGTTTGTAAGGCTTATGAATTTGTTTTTGCTGCTATGGCACTTGATCATGGTCATATATATGGAATGTGTAATGGACTTATGGAGGCTGGAGCGACGTTAAAATATGTGTATGATCCCGATCCAATAAAAGTGGAGAGATTCTTAAGGACCTATCCTAATGTGAGAGCAGCTTCTAGTGAAGAGGAAATTCTTAAGGATAAAGAAGTAAAGCTTGTGGCTGGTGCAGCAATTCCATCATTACGTTGCGCTTTGGGACTAAAGGTAATGGATTATGGTAAAGATTATTTTACAGATAAAGCACCTTTTACAACGCTGCAGCAACTAGAGGCAGCAAAGATAAAAGTAAAAGAAACGGGCTTAAAGTATGCAGTTTATTATAGTGAACGGATTCATGTAGAAAGTGCCATCTATGCAGGACAGTTAATTAAAGCTGGAGCTATTGGTAAAGTACTGCAAGTGATTGGGTTAGGCCCCCATCGTCTAAGCGCAGCAACAAGACCAGAGTGGTTTTTTAAGAAGGAGCAATATGGAGGTATTCTTTGTGATATAGGTAGTCATCAGATAGAACAATATTTATATTACGCAGACGTTAAGGATGCAACAGTGGTTAGAAGCCAGGTGGCAAATTACAATCATCCAGAATATCCAGAGTTAGAGGATTTTGGCGATGCGATGCTGGTAGGAGATAACGGTACTACTCATTATTTTAGAGTAGATTGGTTTACACCCGATGGACTAAAAACATGGGGAGATGGCAGAACGATTATACTTGGTACCGATGGTTATATTGAGACTAGAAAGTATATTAATATAGGCACAAATACGAATACAGACCATGTATTTTTAGTGAATAATGCTATAGAAGAACATTTTAATGTTAGTGGAAAAGTTGGCTATCCCTTTTTTGGACAACTCATTCTTGATTGTATGAATAGAACGGAAATAGCTATGACACAAGCACATGCTTTTAAAGCAGCGCAGCTGTGTCTTATGGCAGAACTAAATTCGGTCAGGCTAAAAGGTGAGTAAAATCATTAGTTTTGATTATATTAGTGATTATAAAGATGTTTTAATTAATCTATATCATGATTAATCCATAAATGCGAAGGAAATTTTGAGAAAGAAAGGTGCCATTAGAAGGATTCTAGTGTTTCTTTCTAATTTGTGGCAATAATGCAATAGAATAGCATTATTTAATGGG
>DALYNO010000023.1:9550-17456 GCA_031975295.1 Anaerocolumna sp.
ATGAAAATTACAGTAATAGGTTGTGGTAGATGGGGAACTTTTATTGCCTGGTATTTGGATAAAATAGGACATACTGTATCCTTGTACGGCAGAGAAAGCTCTGAAAATATGAAGCAGCTGCAAAACACAAGAGGAAATGGGTTACTTTCCTTAAGCGATAGGCTTACGCTGACAACAAATCTGGAACAGATAGTGAAGGATGAAATTATAGTGATATCTATTAATTCCCAAGGGTTACAGGGACTTTTAGAAGAATTAAAAGTATATGATCTGAGGAATAAGATATTTATACTTTGTATGAAAGGAATTGAAATTGGAACAGGCAGAAGATTAACAGAAATACTAGCAGATAATATTCATGACTCCAATGATAGGGCAGTATGGTTAGGGCCTGGTCATGTGCAATCATTTGTAAGGGGAATACCCAATTGCATGGTAATGGATAGTACTAATAGAGAGACAAAGGATATATTAATTAATGCTTTTTCCAGTGACTTAATACGGTTTTATTATGGAGAAGATCTAATTGGAAATGAAATAGGAGCAGCGGCTAAAAATGTAGTTGGCATTGCAGCCGGTATGTTAGATGGTCTTAATTTATCCACCCTTAAGGGAGCCTTAATGTCCAGAGGGGCCAGAGAAATTGCACGACTTATCAAAGCCATGGGTGGTAATGAACTGACTGCATATGGTTTATGTCACCTGGGAGATTATGAAGCAACCCTTTTCTCTGAATTTAGCCAAAATAGAAAATATGGTGAATTATTTATGAAAGGTGAGCCATATGCTAAACTTGCAGAAGGGTATTATACAGTAAAAGCTTTACTTGATCTGGAGAAAAAGTATAAAGTTGAGCTGCCTATTTGTAATGCTGTATATGAGATGCTGTATGAGAAAAAGGATAGTAAAGCAGTTCTTGATAAACTATTTACAAGAGACTTGAAAAATGAATTTGTTAATTAAAAAACCCATATGATTGGAATACAATTATGAGTCTGTCTCACTAACTTTGCAGAGAGATAGACTCATTTAACTATATCAAGCCATTTTCATTTGTAAGAAGAGTTGGATCTGCAGAGGCAGAAATAGGCGTGCTCTTTGTACTGGTTAGCAAAATACTACAAGTTAATGCTGTAAAAGGTGCCACTAATACTAAACCAATGCTGCCAACAAAGGTATCTAATATTTCTGAAGATACATATTTATAATTTAAGATATTATAAATTGGTGTACCCTGGGCCATAAATACCATTAAGAGTGCAAGGTAACCACCAGAATATGCAAGAAGAAGAGTAGTAGTCATGGTACCCATTGCAGCCTTACCAACATTCATGCCAGACAGAAAGGCTTCCCTCCATTTCATTTCAGGTTTTTTAGATATTACTTCATGAATAGCAGAAGTAATATCTACTGCCAAATCCATAACAGCACCGGAGGAACCAATAAAAATACTTGCCATAAATATTTTGGTTAAATCCAGATGGGCAAAGCCGCTGTACAAAAGACTTTCTGAATTGGGCATGATAGCACCATGTATTTTAAAGTTGCCTGTAAAGAAAACGCCAAGAACACAGGTAACAAGTATTCCAAGAGAAGCACCAGAAATAGCTGCTAGTGCCATTCTTCCAAACCCAAATACCAAGGTTATTATAATAATTGTGAGAAATATAGTAATGAGCAGGCCTAGATAGATTGGATTATATCCATTCAGATAAAAGGGAACTAATACCTTCCAAATCATTAAAATAGTTATAACAAAAGAAATCAGTGCTCTGAAACCTGTGGAACCGGCTACAACAATAAGTAGTACTCCAAAGATGGCTGCAAGAACAACTTCTTTTCCGATGCGATAATGATCAATCAAATTAACAGATAGTATGCGATCTCCTTCAAAGCTAATTACAACTAATACTTTATCCCCTGTTTTAAAAATTTTATCTGATTCTAGAGAACCATTTAGAAGATTAAAGCCTTCAGCTGGCTGGCCTTTAAATCGTCCTCCTAATAATTTGATAACACAAGTCTGTTCTCCAGAGCGTACAAGACCAGTATCAATTATATTACTGTTATCAACAGCTATTATTTCGGCGGTACATCTGTCTGTGCCTTTGTAAATAATTGCATCTTCATATCCAGTTGGAATTATTAAAAGTATCAGTAGGATTACCAATGAAAAAAATATGGGAAGAGAAAAGGTTAACTTTTTGTTATTTAGAATTAAAGTATTTTTATTAAGACCTTTGGTGACTATTTTAGGAAGTATCATAAGAACCTTCTTTCCGAAATAATGTATGTATGGTACAAATGGGGCGTTGCTAATGAAACATGTGTGACTTTGCAATTTCCATTCAATCAGCAATGTCAAGAATTAGCAGCAACCCCAGGATTTTTAATGAATTGTATAAAAGTATCTTTATATAAGATGTATCGCAATCATATTATTTAACCTTCAATAAATTAGCTAAATTAAAATAGATTTCAGTATTATCATAATATCCGCTAAAAAGTTCAGCGCCTAACCCTTTGGCAAACACACCAACAGGAAGACCAGTGTGTGCATAAGAAGAGAAACTAATGCCGGACTTGTTATTTAAAATATGAGTGATAGTAACTGAGAGTGGTTCATAAGTTCCGTACAGGATATATTCTTCTTGATCTCTTTTGGTATCACCACTAAGAGTTTTCTTATAGGCATTTTCAAGTAGCTTCAATTCGTATGGAGTGAGTACCAGCTTAGCGTTTTTACCTGCGTCTTTATCAGTACTTGTCATAAGACCAAAATTCTTTTTAATATCTGAGAGAACAGTAGTAAAATCAGTATTCTTAAGTTTGTAGTTCTTTACATAATCTGTATCAAATTTGGCATAGGAGAGTTTTTGATTGGTTAGATTGGTCAGATAAGTATCGTAGTCTGTACCAGCGTAACCAATCGTAAGACCGCCAGTTTCATGATCACCAGTAACAAGGATTAGCGTTTCATTTGGATGTTTGTTGTAGAACTTAATTGCTTCACCAACAGCATCATCCATAGCAATTGTATCTGCAATAGTTGAAGCAGCGTCATTGGCATGACAGGCCCAGTCAATTTTACCACCTTCTATCATCATGAAGAAACCCTTATTATTATCTAATACATCAATTCCCTTTTTCACATAATCTTTTAGTTGCCATTCCCCTTGTTTTGCATCGTTTGCGTAGGAGAGTGAATCACTGTCAGCTAAGGTTTCACCAATGATAATCGCTTTTCCATCAGCAGCCTTTAACTTTTCAGCTTCACTCTGGGTTCTGATTATTTTATAACCATTTGATTTAGCTAAATCATACAAGCTGGTTTGCGGTTTTGTTTTATCATCACCCGTTATATTTTTAAGAGCACCACCAGCAAAATAATCAAAACCGCTCTTAACCATTTCCACGCCAATAGCATAATAATTATTTCTGGATGCCTGGTGAGCGTAATAAGCTGCTGGGGTTGCATGATTTAAGTTAACAGTGGAAATAATACCAATTTTATAACCTAATTGTTTCTTAAGCTTTTCAGTAATGGTTTCATATGATACTTTCATGGTTTCATCCATATTAATGGTTCCGCTGTATGTTTTATTTCCTGTAGCAAGAGAAGTTGCAGTAGAAGCTGAGTCTGGGCAAAATGAGGTGGAATCATATGTAACTGCAGAACCTGCTATGGGGAATTTCATAAAGTTTAAGTCTTGATTTCCTGTTAGTTTTTTGCTATTGGCTGGTTGGGCTACAGCACCTAAGTAATCACTGGCTGCTTGGATTTGAGGAAAGCTCATACCGTCTCCGATGAACATAAATACATATTTAGGTGCTTGTGTCAGAGATGCTTTTGTTTCTTTTTCACTTGAAGCAAAAGTACTGATGGAATTAACAGATTGACTGGTAATAACTAAAGTGAGGAATAATATTCCTGCTGTAATACCTGCTAATGCTTTTTTAAAAATCTTATTCATATTGTTTCTACTCCTTCTGCCTATGACAGGCTTCACCGATTTGTTTTGCAACTTAAAATAATTCTAGTAGTAAATAAGCAATTAGTTAGTCCTCCTCTCATATATACTTGCCCTCCTTTAAATGGAAGCTATTAATTAATAAATATCATAAGTGATTAAATACCACAATATGGATTGGGAACAATTGACAAACTCTTTACAATAAGCTTAAGTGTTTACATCTCATTAACAATTGAAATTAAAAAATCACACAAAAACAGCCAAAGTTATATTTTATTATTTTTTAAAAAATAGCATATAATACTAGCTACAAGAAATTGCAATGCCATAGATATTTAATTATGTATGAAAGCTATGTTGGAGCTTAATAAAGTACTTAGTAGATTTATATAATGGTTTATAAATAAGTAATAAAAAACTTATAAAATCTTAGCATATTAATTTGCGGGTATTATCGTTGACAGAGATTGTGATATCAACTAATATAAGAAAAATGTTTTAGAGAAGAAGCAAAAAGGAGAAGAGTATGAATACACTATTCGAGAAGGAAATTAAATTAAGCAGAGTAATTATATCCATTGTGCTATTAGCAGCTGGATTTTATATGTTAGAGAAAGTATATAGCCCGGTAAGTTTTTTAGGTCTGTTTTTAGCAGGTATTATTGGCGTAGTGATTACATTTGGATTTGACGGACTCAAAAAAATCTTTTCAAAACCTAATAAAGGATCAGCCAAAGTTATTTTAATAAGTGTTATAGTTTGTTATGTTTTAAGTATAAGCCTTGCTATCTTTGCGAATACAGTATTAAATCAACCAACTTCAGCTAATCCAATTAAAGATGCATTTACAGGCAGTATAGCAAATAGTCTTAGTGTATTATTTAAAACTATTTTTATGCTTATAGGGGAAGAGTTATTTGTAACGTTGCCACTTGTTATAATTGTTATATTTTTAGTTAAAAAAGCAAAGTTATCGCAGTCTAGGGCAGTAATAATTGCCACTGTTATAACAGCAATTTTATTTGGAGCCATTCACCTTCCTACCTATCAATGGAATGTATTTCAATGTTTTGTTATTATAGGGTTAACACGAATTCCCTTTACGATTGCAACTTTAAAAACCAATTCTATGGTAAGTGGTGTAATCGCTCATATTATATATGATTGGTGTATATTTATTTATATAATTATTGAGCAATTAAAGTAATCACTACCACTACTTGGTTATGATGCTTGACAGATAGTTTAATTGTATTATTGAATATGATATTTATGCTAATAACAGCAGTTCTTTTTGGAGCCCTTCACCTTCCAACCTATCAATGGAATTTATTCCAATGTTTAGTTATTATAGGTGTTACTCGAATTCCTTTTACCATAGCAACTTTAAAATCAAATTCTATGGTGAGTGGTGTAATTGCACATTATCAGCAGCCTTTACTACAACTCCACTTGCATTTGATTATACAATCGATGAGTATGTAGAGAAACTTGCTCAAGGAATTGGAAATATTAAGTAGTAATGAAAACGCAAATTAATATAGATAAAGATTTAAATCAGCGCAAACAAACCACAATCGTCATGGTATTGCACGATATTAATCTTGCGGCTCGTTATGCAGATCATTTATTTGCAATGAAGAATGGAAAACTGATAGCACAGGGAGCACCTATTGATATTGTCACGGAAAAGTTGATTATGGATGTTTTTGGTATGAAATCACGTATTATTTCAGATACGGTATCAAAGTCACCCTATGTGATACCAATAGGAAGACATTTTTGTGACCTATAAACGAGATAGGGTTATTATTAGATAGAATAAAGATTAATGAAATATGGTATACTTGTCCCGAAACGATGATTATAGTCACTAGCAACTACATACTTTGAACCTAAAAACGAGTTAAAATTACCGTTAGGTAATTTCAACTCGCTATTCTATTTATAAAGTGCCTCTAACTTTATTGGGTAAGCATAAGGGTTTCCCTTAAACAAAGCGCCCCAAATCCCAAGGTAGGATTTGGATACACTCTCTCGAAGCTTAACTTTCTTGCACCTGCAATTAAGTAGGCTTTCATTTTTTCTCCGTACATAAAAGGGTCATTACCATTGACAATACCCCACTCCATCATGAGAGCAACACTACCGGTAACAAAAGGAGTTGCCATAGAAGTCCCGGAACGGCTGGTATAGCCACCACCTGGCGAAGCGGAGGTAATATTAACACCTGGTGCCACAAGGTCAGGTTTAACAGAAGTCCCGCCTCTTGGAAAACCTCTGCCAGAAAAGAAAGCCAAGCTATCATTATTTGCATCATAGGCACCAACTGTTATAGCTCTTTCTGCTGTAGAGGGAATGGTAAGGGTTGTTACTTCTGTAGGTCTTAGGAAAGCAGTCTGCGGATTTAAAACGCCCCCAGCCGGAAGCCACATATCATAATTACCAACAACGATGTTCCTTGGTACTAGTTCAATGGTCCAAATACCTGTTTCCACATAGTCGTTAACAGGAATAAATTCAATATAGATTTCCTGTTGTGGGTTATAGGGAAGAGGTTCTCCATAATACAAATATATTTCTGTAGGGCCAATTCTAAATTGCTGTGTTCCAAGCCGACTAGGGATTGGTCCTACTCTGGTTCCGCCAGGGGAGGTGATAACAATTTCAAACTCATCATAGAAATTCTTCCAAATCTGCAGATTAAAAGTGAATTCATATTCTCCCACACCTAGTTCTATTATTTCTCTTGGAGCACCCGCCTCCCCACGCAATATACCACTGGTATGTTTACTGGCAGTACCTTCATTACCAGTACCTATCACAATGTTAGTTTTCCAACGGTTTGCTATCTCATTAATGTAATTTTCCAGAAGAGAATTACCTGTATGTGAACCGTAGTTGGTACCAAAGCTAATATTAATAGCTATGGGCATATTAAGTTCTATAGCTCGTTTGATACAATAATCAATAGCCTGCATAAGCTGTGTGGTTTTAGGAAAAGAATCACTGATGGAAGCACCTAATTTAACGATAAGTAATTCACTTTGAGAGGCTACACCACGATATAGGCCGTTACTGGCTCTGCCATTACCTGCTGCGATACCTGCTACATGTGTACCGTGACCACTTAAATCTGCACTTGGTATCATGGCAGCTCGCTCTGCTTGGTTTGGTAAGGCGAGAGCTTCATTTATCTGTTCTCTTGTATAGAGAGTACCAATTGCATAGCCCGGTGGGGGATTTCCAGGTATGGTCTGATCCCATAAGTCAATAATTCTGGTAGTTCCATTTTCATTACGAAAATCGGGGTGAGAATAATCAATTCCAGAATCAATAATCGCAACGATTACGCCCTTACCAAACAGATTATACTGTGCTGTTTGTAAAGGGTTAATACAGGAGGCAGATCTTCCTTGATTGACAGAATAGAATATTCTCTTAGGTTTTTCAATGAATTCTATTTCTTGATAATTTGATAAAAGATCTATTAAATCTTCTCTAATTGTAATAATTGCGTATTCATTTTGCATGGGAACAACAATAGCACCTAATTCATCAGCTATACGGCTGATATTTCCACTATATTTTACAATTAATTCCCAGGTTTTTAAATCTGGTATGTAACCAACATTAAGATCAAGGGTTTTATCTCTTACCTGATCAGGGACATCTAAGGCCAGGTTTAATTGATTATCAAGTTTACCATCGGGCATAAGGGTGCCTCTCTGTGATTTGCTTTATATAATATATGCATATGAAATGAATAGTATCTTATAATAATTGTTAAGTATATATTTAGAAAAGCTGCCACCATTCATATAAATTTAATCTTTTATTTGAAACCTTAACATGATTTTTTTAAAAAAGGTGATATAATAAATAGGTAATGGTTTATTATGAGACTCAAAGATTCGTTAATTTAAAAATTA
>DALYNO010000024.1:0-17107 GCA_031975295.1 Anaerocolumna sp.
GTATATAAATATACTACAAAAAGTTTACCGCCTCAAACCACACCTGAAAAAATTGTAGTGCTAGATCCCACCAATAGCAATACAACTGCTGTTAGTTCAATGGATATAGTAGTAAATAATGAAGTTATCAGTGCACCTGCGGCTTTTATAACCAAAGATAAGACAGTTATGGTTCCTGTACGTGGGATTTCTGAAGCCTTAGGCTACAAAGTAACTTGGGATAAATCCCATAAAAGTGTTAGATTAAACAATAGTATTAGTCTGACTGTTGGAAAAGACAATTATACCCTTGGAAAAATGGCACCAATTACTCTTGGCTTGGCTCCAATATCCTTAAAAGGTAGTGTTTATGTGCCACTAAGCTTCTTTAAAGAAGTGGTGGGTGCTGCTACCGCAGATATCCAAAATGGGCAAATTATTATATATCATAAATAGTAATTATAGTTTGAGTGATACAGATAGCACTGTAACTATAGTTCTACAACTATGATCTAAATAATCTCTAATAAAATACCTCATAGAAATTAAGCTATTATAAACTTAATCTCTATGAGGTATTCTGTTACCTTCTTATATTTTATATGTCTACCTGTACCTCTTGGATGATACTTTTACTTTTATTCTAACATTATAACAGTGTTTTCGGCAGCTTAATTGTAAATCTTGTTCCCTCACCTTCTCTACTTACACAGGTGATGGTACCTTTCATAAGGAGTAGAATTCTTTTTACGATGTATAAGCCCAGTCCATTTCCTTCGTTTTTGTGTGAGATATCACATTGATAGAATTTATCAAATATTTTAGGAATATCCTCTTGTTTTATTCCAATACCCTCATCTTCTATATAAACATAAACTGACTCTTCAACGGTTTCATTCCATATCCTTATAACAGAATTATCTTCAGAGAATTTTATTGCATTTTCAATTAAATTGATAAAGACCTGTCTTAATAAATCTTCATCCCCTTGGTAGGTGAGTTCCTGTAGATTCAAGTCAAAATCTATAGATTTGGCTTCCCATTTATCCTGCAGCAGCAAAATTGTTTTACGAAGCAGTTCATCTAAAGCAAACTCTTTCCAATTAGTAAATAAGCGCTGATTATCAAGCCTTGACATTCTTAACATATTACCTGCCAGTCTGTTTAGTCTCTCCGATTCATTCATAAGATATGATAAATATTCTTTTTGCTCTTCTTCAGATAAATTGCCATCATAAAGAATCTCTGCAAAACCACTGATGGCTGCAATTGGAGTCTTCAGCTCATGGGATACATTGCTCATGAAATCCTTCCTCATATACTCCATTCCATCCAATTCTCTAACCATCTTGTTAAAATTATCTGCTAGTATACCAATTTCATCTTGCCGATGTATATCCAATTCCAGATTAAAGTCCCCTTTGGCAACTTCTTGTGTCATTTTACTTATTTCTTCTATAGGAGCAGACACAAATTTAATAATATAAACTAAAGCTATACCACCAGTAAGCATGGTAAGCGTACATATGGCAAGGATTCCGTATATCATATATGTTGTTGTAATTTCATGTTTTGTAAATAAATAAAAATATAACACAACAATACCGCAGGATATGAAACAAGCCGTGCATAGCGTAATAACGGAAATAATTGTTATTTTAAGACGAAGAGAAGTTCTTATTCTAGAAATCATACAAGCTTCCTCACTTTATATCCGAGTCCCCTAATGGTTACAATCTCAAATTCTGTAACCAGTTCAAACTTTCTTCTTAATTTCTTTATGTGTGAGTCAACAGTTCTTTCATCAACTTCCTTATCCATGCCCCAGATTTCCTCTAAAAGTTGTTGTCTGGTAAATATCTTATTGGGATAACTTAATAGCTGATACAAAAGATAGAACTCTTTTTTTGGCAGTTCCACGATTTCCTCTTTCAGATAAACAGTTAGTTCATTATAATCTAGTACCATCTCTCCAATTTGAAGTTTATGTTCATTGGCAATCTGGGCTCTGCGCAGTAAAGCTCCAACTCTTAAAACCAATTCCTTTAAACGAATAGGCTTTACCATATAATCATCTGTTCCCATTCGAAAGCCCTTCTCCATATATTCCATCTCTTCTCTTGCAGTAATCAATAGAATGGGCATATTATAAAAAGAATCTCTCAAGCTTTTTGTTAATTCATAACCATCTAGTTCAGGCATCATAATATCACTGATCAGTAAATCAATATGCTGCTGTTCCATGATATCTAAGGCCTCTATTCCATTGCTGGCAGACCAGATATGATAATTTTCCTGTTTTAATTTTACACAAATCATTTTATTAAGTGCAATATCATCTTCGACAACTAAAATATGAAACATGGCAAATTCCTTTTCCGGTAGATAATTTCTGGTAGTTCGTGATTTTAGGCATCAGTCATCTTTGTCATAATTACTGGATTTTCAATGTCTAGTTTATTAAGGATTCAACAAATTCTTGCTGTTCAAATAAAACACAACCGCCAGTATGTTCACTCAGTAAGCCATGATTTTCCTTAAGTTTTTGAAACAAAGGTGATTTTAATGCATGTTTTAATGTGGTGTTTCTTATATTCGTATCCGAATAAGGAGAAAAAGGACATGGCTCTGCACCCCCATGAGAATTAATATGAAAGAACCCTCTGCCTGCTGCCAGACAACCACCAGAAGCTTTTTCATCTCCTGGAAACGATATATAAATCATTTCGGTTGTACTTTCTCTTAAAGCATTTATTCTTTCCTCCAAGTATTCTCTGCTGTTAGAATCTAGAGCAAGATTCTTAGTATCTTTATCAACAGGTACATACTCAATATAAAATATGAGTTTACAACCATGGCTGTGTAGATTATCTAAATACTCTTTTTCTGTAACTTCACTTATATTAGCCTTCGTAACTGTAATTGAGGTGCCAAATAAAATGCCTTTCTCCTTCATAACGTCCATAGTATTGACAATAGTCTGATAAATCCCTTTGCCTCTTCGATTATCTGTGGTCATCTCTCCGCCCTCAATACTGATGACTGGCACTAAATTTCTATTTTGGTGAAAGACAGCTAAATAATCCGATTGTATCATGGTTCCATTGGTAAATATGGGAAATATAATACTTTTATACTGACCTGCTGCTTCAATGACATCTTTTCGAATTAGAGGTTCCCCTCCCGCAAGCAAAATAAACCCAATACCAAGTGCAACGGATTCTTTAAAAATACGATTCCACTCCATAGCTGATAAATGTTTCTTATCCTCTGAATCTCCACAAGAATGATTGGCTCTAGCATAGCAGCCTTTACAGTGGAGGTTGCAGGTACTGGTAATACTGGCAATGAGAAAGGGTGGAATATGTTCCCCTTCCAGCTCTAATTTATGTCTAATCCCACCTGCTTTTTTACTTGCAACTGCATATTTCGTTAAAAAAGCACTCTCTCTTGGATTTTTAAGGGTCGCTCGCAGGGCATCTTTGACAAGCCACTCTACTCCATTTGTTAAGTATTCTTCCAAATTAAATTCCTGGTTCATATTCATCCACCTCTTCATGTTATGATCAGCCTGTATTACTCCCATTCCTTCAGCTATTATCCTCATAAGCTTTTTATAATTTAAACCTAATAGAATGGAAAGTCTAGCCGGCAATATAATGCAATTGATATACATTTCTTGAATCAGTTTTTACCTGGCTAATCATCATAGGTTACAAGCATGAGAGCATCAAATTACTTTCATACTTGAAATCATTTTTATTATAGTATAGCTATATGTCCTGAATATGACCTTAAAATCTAATTATAATTATCTTAAACTTTCTTGTCAAATAAGAACTGGCATGTCACTTTCCTATGGAATTCTTTCAAGTGGCATGCCATTTTTTTCTTTATTCCAATAACATTAAGGCTTCTTGTGGCAATGAAAGATAGCTGGGCTGCTGCTCCCCTAAGGTATTCCAATAAGACTTACTTATTTTCCACCACAATTCTTCCTTACCGCAAGAACAGATTATATTCGTTTCAAAAGGTGTTTCATTTATTCTTAAAACCTTACATGCAAGAGAATTTATAGTTTGTAAATCTGATGCCCTTCTTATGTCATGGGCACGAATACCAACATACTTAATTTGATCTGTTATCACTTCTCTCGTTTGTAGAACCACACCCCAATCCAAGGCTTTTAAAGTATTAGCAGATAATTTTTCCACGCTGGAAATATTTTTACATCCTGTAAGTCTAGCAGCAATCAGTTTTTGTGGATTTGCAAATATCTCTTTGGTAGGGCCGGCAAGAGCTATCTTTCCAGCATCCATGACTGCGATTTTACTGCATAGATGATATATCTCATCCCTATTATGTGAGACAATGAGAATATCCCCTAAATAATTCTCAAGTGTTTCAAGTAAATCTTGTTGAAGACTTTCTTTTAAGTAGGTATCCAGCGCAGAGAATGGTTCATCTAGCATTAATACATTAGGCTCATAGGCAAGGATTCGCGCCAATGCTACCCTTTGCTGCTGTCCCCCAGATAGCTGGGCAGGATATCTCTTCTCAAGACCTTTAAGATGTAATAATACAATCATCTCATTTATTCGTGCTCTTTTTTTATCTTTGCTTCCAATTAACCCACATCCAATATTTTCTTCCACTGTCATATGGGGAAATAGTGCATAGTTTTGAAACAAATAACCAACTCGTCTCTCCCTTGGCGTTAAGTTAATTTTTTTCTCAGAGTCAAATAACACTTGATCATTTAAAACAATTCTTCCTCTATCAGGAGTTTCAATTCCTGCAATACACTTAAGTGTCATACTTTTACCACAGCCCGAAGCACCTAATAACCCCATTCTTACATTTGCAGTATCTAATTTAACCTCCAATGTAAAGTCTTTGAATTGTTTACTGATATCTATGGATAGACTCATACTATATATTCTCCTTGGTATTAAATCTTCTTTTTCTTCCTGGAATATAATTCATGAAGAATATTACAATGAAAGAAATTACTACTATGATTGCAACCCAAAGCATTGCTCGATCCATTCGGTTTCCTTGGGTGGCCATATAAATTGCTACGGGAATTGTTTGAGTAACCTTTGGAATATTCCCTGCAATCATAAGCGTTGCCCCAAACTCTCCCAATGCTCTTGCAAATGCCAAAATTCCTCCTGAAATAATTCCTGGAAGTGCAAGAGGTATCGTGATTTTCCAAAATATCTTTATTTCTGACATTCCAAGTGTTCTGCCTGCATAAATTAGATTTTGATCTATCTGTTCAAAAGAGGCTTTGGCTGAACGGTACATTAACGGGAAGGCAATGACTACGGCAGCAATGACTGTAGCCTGCCAAGTAAATATAACTTGTATATTCAGTCTACGAAAGAAAGTACCTAAAGGTCCGTTTTTACCTAATAGTAATAATAAGAAAAAACCAGCAACCGTAGGAGGCAGGACAAGAGGAAGGGTAAATAATCCATCCAGCACCCATTTTAATGCCCCTTTTGCTCTCATAACCTTATCAGCTGCATAAATTCCCACTAAAAACGTAATCATCGTAGCACATACAGCTGTTTTCAAAGATATTAATAAAGGTGAGTAATCCATCTATAACCTCCCATTTTTTTCCTATATGACTTTTCAGTATTTATATTTTTCCACATTTATGTCTTTTCAGTATTTACGTCTTTTTAGTATTTAGGCCTTTTTAGCATTTATGTCTTTTCAGTATTTACGTCTTTTTAGCATTTAGGCCTTTTTAGCATTTAGGCCTTTTTAGCATTTAGGCCTTTTTAGCATTTAGGTCTTTTGCGTTTATTTATTATTGATTTGCTGTAAAACCATATTTTTCAAATATACCAATTGCTTCCTCTGAGCCTAAATATTCCACAAAAGCTTTTGCAGCATCTGTAACTTTGGTTTCTTTTACAACTGCTACAGGATATAAAACTTTGGAAGTGCTGCCAACAGGGGCCTCTGCAACTACTTTAACCAAATCACTTGATTTTGCATCTGTAGCATATACTACACCAGCATCAGCATTTCCTGTTGCTACCCAAGTCAATACCTCTGTTACATCTTTACCATATGTAACTTTTTCCATCACCTTATCTAAAACGCCAAGATAACTAAATACTTCTTCTGCGTACTGTCCGACCGGAACAGAAGCTGGTTCCCCTAAGGCTATAACTGGTGCTAATAAGATATCTTCAAAGTTTGCCATTTCTATATTGCTGCCTTTGGGTTGAATCAGCACTATTTTATTCTCTAATAATTCTTTCTTCGTATCCTCTAAGATTAAGCCTTTCTCTTCTAATGCCTTCATCTGCTTAAGGGCTGCCGACATGAATACATCCACTGGAGCCCCTTGCTCTATTTGCTGTTGTAAGGTACCAGAACTACCATATGTAAACGTTAATGTTACATTGGGATTTTCATCCTGATATAAAGTTTGCAGTTCTTCCATAGCATTTTGCAAACTAGCTGCTGCCGCTACTAAAACTTCAACTGATTCCGCTTTGGCAGGTGCAGCAGTGGTAGGTGCAGGGTCTTTGCTAGGTTCAGCGGTAACAGCTACCTGCGTCTGTGTATCCGCCTCACTGCTGGTATTGGTTCCCTTATCTTTTGAACTACAGCCAACTGTTACGAATGCTATCATAATGATAACCACCAATAAAGCATTTTTCATTTTTCTCATAAAATTCTCCCTTCGTCTACTAAAGTATAAAATATCAAAATAAAATGGTACAATAATCCCTATTACTCATTCGGAATTACATAGAAAAGAAGTCTAAGAAATTCCTCTTAGACTTCTTTGCCCACACAGTTGCCAAAATAAATGTTACATTATGAATATTGTTTAGTTATGTTCTGTTTTGTCTTGTTATGTTCTGTTTTGTTTGTTTTATTGTTTTGTATTGTACTCTTTTCATGTGTTTGTGTCAAGTATTATTTCTCACCTACATATAAATTTATTTATTACTATATTATTTTTCAACCTTAACAAGCTTATGACACTCTAATCCTATGATGCCCGGGCATCATCCTATACAATAAAAAAGATACTGCAAATCCATCACCATTCTGTAAGGAATTTACAGTATCTAATCCATCTAAAATCAGATTACATCTGCTTATATATTATCTAAAGTTTTACTATTGGGAGCTTAATTTATAACTCTCTTACTACTTCTTCTCTTCCAGCAAGAAGCAAGGTTTTGTTACGAATCATAAAGAAACATTGAATAAGAATGAAAACACCTGTTACTACAAGAATCCATTCAATTTCAACAATATCTGCCAAGGGTCCATATATAAGCATAGCAAGCGGCATTATTGAACTTGATAACATGCCGAAGACTCCAAAGACCCTGCCCATGTAATCTTCATCCACTTTCTGCTGTAAAAGAACTGTAAAAGGCGTATTAAATAAGGGCATTCCAAATCCTACAATACCCATAAATACTAAGTAGATCCAAAAAATTGGTATAATACCTAAGGAAATAGTACCAACTCCCATTATAGTAGAAGATAATACCATAGAATATAATTTATTCTTAAATCCTCCCACTGTAGCAATTAATATACCACCTAACATCATGCCTATGGAAAAAGTAACTTCAATCGCTGTTAGTCTCCACACATCTTCGCCAAAGCTTCTGGTTACTTGTAAAGGTGTTAAAAATGCCAATGGCGCCACAAACAGAAAATAAAAGCCACAATACATAAACAAAGTGCGGATAAAATCATTGGATTTGATATAACTTATACCTTTTCCTAAATCACTAAAATAACCTGTGTTTTGTTTTACTAAAGCTTTAGCATGTGCAGGCACATGTAAAAACAATAGTAATATACTGACTGCTGCTCCAGCTGTCACAATATCAATCAAAAATATAATAACCAGATTCGCCTTATCTAGTAAAATACCACTTATCATTGGTGATATCAGCATCACCAGTGATTGTACACTCCCATTTATTCCATTCACCTTCGTCAACTTATCCTCTGGAACCAGATTCGGTAAAAATGCATTGATAGCTGGTGTTTGTATTGCCGAACCTACTGCCCTAATGGAAGAGGCTATAAAAAGTAACCAAATATTTTCATAACCATTTAAAAATAGTATGGCTAAAATCAATGTCGTCACTGCTATAAGTGAATCTGACAACACGATTAACATTTTCCGGTTAAATCGATCTGCCCAAACACCTGCAAAAGGTGAAAGAAAAAAGGTGGGCAAGAACCCAAATATAATGGACAAGGTAATCATGAAACCAGATTGGGTTTTTAGATTAATATGCCACATAATTGCATATTGTACTAAAGAAGATCCAAACAAGGATACACTTTGACTTGCTAAAAAGATAGTTATATTTCGTTTCCAGTTTAAATTTGTATGCAAAACATCCTCCGATTATTCATTCATAAACTTTCCCATATTAGTTATGTCATAACCTGACATTCCCATAATCTCAGCTCTAAACTCTGGATGGTTTAATATATTTATAATCATTTTAAACCAATCCGCATCAGCTTGTTCTTCTTTTATGACCATATCATAGCTTTCCATCTGAATAGGGATAAAATCTACGCCAACCATTTCTTTACTAATTCTCTCTATTCCCAAAGAAACATCTGCGCTTTTTCTGGCTATGGCACCTGCACAAGCTAAATGGGAGTTCACTTCCTTTTCATATCCCTTAATTCTTCCTTTATCCAACCCAAGACTTATTAGTTTTTCGTCTAATAGAATTCTGGTTCCACTGCCCTTTTCTCTATTAATCATCTTAACATCGTCCCGTAGAAAGTCTTGAAAATCTTTTATATTTTTAGGGTTCCCAGATTGAACATAAAATCCTTGCAGCCTGTTAATAAGGTGTACTCTTACATATCTGGTTCCCGGGAGCATACGTTTTACATAATCTTTATTGTATTCGCCAGACTCTCCATCCCAAAGATGAACAGTTGCAACATCTACTTCATCTTGATATAAGGCGTACAATCCATTATAACTGCCTTGATATGATCGATAGATTGGTATATTTTTCAGTTCTCTAGACATATAGTTACATAAAATTTCAAGCAAAATATCCTGCCCGCACAATACAATGCCTCTATTGTGAGGCCTGCTTGTATACAGCTTAGGTGTCACCTGCCCTTGCTGATATTCAGGCTTAGTATCCATACTATTCTTATCCACTGACACCAAATTTCTTAGTTCTAAGTTTAAATCATCTGGGAGGGAGATTTGATCTGAAGGCATCTGCTTATTAGGATTGTCTAAGTTACCAGCGGTAAGGGCATTGCCAATGTTAAGATAGGAATCCAGGTCACCTTTAAGCACTCTGAATTGTTTACCTATTTTCTTGCATTTTAATTCACCCCGTTTAATTAATTCATAAACTGTACTCTTCTTGATTTTTAATAATTCTGCAACTTCCTGGGGTGTATAGAATTCTTCACTCAATGCAATCTCCTTTCTCATAATTACTGTAATAGGCGAATGCGAAACAATAAAGTTAAAAGAATTTGTCATACAAGCGATACGAATTTTCTGGCTTCAGTCACCCTACGGGCGAGATTCAGCCATAAAACTGTATCATTTGTATGATAAATAGATTAATTCTATGAGTTTCGCAACTGTCTAAATTACTGTAATTGTGATTACTCTAATTGTGAATCTAAAAAACTTACTATATCAATCCACAGTTCTATCCAAATCTTACCCCCATGGGCACCGTGGCAGAACTGTAGCAACTGGACAAGTACAATTACTTTATCATATGAAGAAATTACTGTCAATTAATTGATTGGTCAAAATAAGCAGCCCATTGGAATTACAGGCTGCTTACTTTCCTACTTATTTCATTTATTATTTTACATCCTTAATACTAAAGCTGATTCTGCCCATTTTATCTTTGCCAAGACACACAACTTTAACCATATCTCCAAGTGTAAGAACATCCTCAACACGTTCAATTCTTTCTTTGGAAATCTTAGAAATATGAACCATACCTTCTTTGCCAGGAGCAAACTCAAGGAAAGCACCAAACTCTTTTATACTTATTACTTTACCTTCAAAGACTTGACCTTCTTCAAAATCAGTAACAATAGTTTGAATAATCTTAATGGCTCTTTGTATACTTTCACCGTCAACACCACAAACAGATACAGAACCATCATCTGTGATATCTATCTTAACACCAGTCTGTTCAATAATCGCATTGATTGTTTTACCTCTTTGACCAACAACATCACCAATCTTAGTAGGATCAATCTTAATCTGTACAATCTTAGGTGCATATGGTCCAACCTCAGAGCGAGGGTTTGCGATACAAGGTGTCATAATATCATCTAAAATATAAGTTCTAGCTTCTTTTGTTCTATGGATAGCTTTTTCAATAATTTCTCTAGTTAATCCATGGATCTTAATATCCATTTGTATTGCAGTAATACCTTTATGAGTACCAGCTACTTTAAAGTCCATATCTCCAAAGAAATCTTCAAGACCTTGGATATCAGTAAGAATAATATAATCCTCATCTGATTCACCGGTTACCAGACCTACTGAAATACCTGCAACCATGGCTTTAATAGGTACACCTGCTGCCATTAATGACAATGCAGAAGCACAAATACTTCCCTGGGAAGTTGAACCATTAGATTCTAAAACTTCAGATACAGTACGGATTGCATATGGGAACTCTTCTTCGGAAGGAAGAACAGGTACTAATGCCTTCTCCGCAAGGGCACCATGACCAATTTCACGTCTTCCTGGTCCTCTGGAAGGTTTTGTTTCACCAACAGAGTAAGAAGGGAAATTATAGTGATGCATATATCTCTTTGTTTTTTCATTTTCATCAATTCCATCTAATTTCTGGATTTCAGCTAAAGCACCTAAAGTGGTAATGGTAAGTACCTGTGTTTGACCACGAGTAAACATAGCTGAACCGTGAGTTCTTGGTAAAATGTCTACTTCAGCTGCAAGACGTCTGATTTGATCTACATTTCTTCCATCCGGACGCTTTTTGTCTTTCAGAATCATCTTACGAACAGTTTTCTTCTGGAATTTATAAATAGCTTCTCCTAAAAGATTAATCCATTCAGGATGAGTTTCTTCATATCTTGCAATTAACTTTTCTGTAATAGCTTTTATATTAGCTTCTCTAACTTGCTTCACATCTGTAAATACTGCTTCTTCCATGGCTTCAGGTGTAACAAAAGCTACCATATCTTCCCAGAGATCCGCAGGTGTATCGCATTTAATGTAATCATGCTTTGGTTTGCCGCATTCTGCAACAATTGTTTCAATGAAAGCAATGATTTTTTGATTTAATTCATGTGCTAAGAAAATTGCATCAATCATTTTATCTTCTGGTAACTCATCAGCACCAGCTTCAATCATGATTACTTTTTCTTTTGTAGAGGCTACTGTAAGACTAAGTGTAGATTTTTCTCTTTGAGCACTGGTTGGGTTAAATACAAATTCTCCATCAACCATACCTACCATTGTAGATGCAGTAGGACCATCAAAAGGTATATCAGATATTGCAGTTGCAATTGCAGAACCAAGCATTGCTGTAAGCTCTGGGCTGCAATCCTGATCTACACACATAACAAGATTATTTAAAGTAACATCATTTCTATAATCTTTTGGAAATAATGGTCTCATAGGCCTGTCAATAACACGGGATGTTAATATGGCATTATCGGAAGCTTTACCTTCTCTTTTTATAAAGCCTCCCGGAATTTTACCTACTGCATATAATTTCTCTTCATATTCAACACTTAATGGGAAGAAATCGATTCCTTCTCTTGGTTTATCAGATGCAGTTGCTGTTGATAACACAACTGTATCACCATAGTGCATAAATGCTGCACCATTTGCTTGCGCTGCTACTCTGTCTACGTCAACTGTAAGAGTTCTGCCTGCAAGTTCCATGGAAAAACTTTTGTACATGCTTTTGCTCCTTTAGATTAAAAATTTACCGGAGACCCGAAACAACTGAAAAACTTATCGCTCACAACTGTAAGCCTGGCGATAAACTTTTCAGAAGTCTCGGATTGTATCTCCGGCATACATTCACAACAGGAAATTAAACCCTATTCTTATATATTATAGCACTATTTTTTAATTATTACTACACAATTTTAAATTTTTATCTTTGGTTTATCCAATTTTAAAAACATTACATTTTTTTCCTCTCAAATATATGTTATCCTCAAATACCAAAGCTTATGCTTTACAGATAATAAACCCAGTGCTAAAATAGAATAGAAGTTTGCTGTATCAAACGCTTATTCCTCATCAATGAATGGAGGAATACCAATGCGTATCAAAAAATTCTCTATACTATTCTTATGTTTCATCCTGCTATCACTCCATAACACAGCAATTGTGAAGGCATCTGATTTATTTTCCTTTGTACTTTTGTCTAATTATAGTATGCGTTTAGACATAAAGGAGGAAGCCTATATCGTTGCCATAACCTCTAATGGAAAATTACCCACTTTTAAAAGTAGTGATACAAAAATTGCATCAGTCAATACCTATGGTAAAATAACTGCCAAAAGAGCCGGTGTCACTTACATTACTGCTAAGATACGAAATGCAGAAGCATCTTGTATCCTGACTGTTAATAAAACCAAAATCTCTATAAGCCAGTCCAAACTCTCCATGGAACGTGGTGAAATCTCCAAACTCAATGCCTCAGTCTCTAACAACACCAAAGTCACTTGGAAAAGTAGTAGAAAAAGTGTTGCTGCCGTTGATGAAAAAGGGGTAATAACCGCTCTAAAACCAGGAGAATCAACTATTACGGCGACAGCTGATGAATCCATTGTAACTTGTTTCGTCACAGTTAAACGTCCGGTTGTTTCTTTATCTAAAACCAATGCTAATTTATACAGAAACCAAACGCTTCAACTAATTGCAACCGTATCTTCTGGAATCTCTCCTCAATGGAAAACCAACAAACGTAGTGTTGCTACAGTTGATAAAACTGGTACTGTCACGGCTATAAAGCATGGTACTGCAATTATTACTGCAACTGTAGATGGTGTATCAAAAACCTGCGAAATTATAGTTGACCAACCTCAGATAACTATGACTCCCGTAAACCTTAACTTAAAAGTTGGAGATACTGATACGATAATAGCCACTGTATCTTCAGGTAATACACCGAAATGGTCAACAAGTAATCCTAATGTAGCCACAGTAGATAAGAATGGTAAAGTAAAAGCCATTCAAAAAGGACGTACCTATATCTATGCTTTAGAAGACGGTATCAAAGTAAAAACCACTGTATATGTAACGGAATAAATATTATGGAGGAATAAGCCCAGCAAACTTTCCGTATCAGATTATGATGGAAGTCAAAAAACCTTATCTTTCATCTAAATTAAGTCTTTGTATTTTGTTTATACACCAGAATTTTCATTTGAATTTTTCCCTAGCAATCAGGTGATGAGCTATCTTAAATATTTCTCCTAAATGTATGCTTAATCCACTTATATTTAGTCTTTCATTTGCACATATTAAAGTTGACATTAATCCTTTTCTTAGTTAGACTATTCATGTTGTACTATATGCAACACACTATAAAGTATTGGGAAGGTACCTATGAAAAAACACAAATATGGTTTATTTACCTCTATTGCCATGATTACAGGAATTGTAATCGGCTCAGGAATTTTCTTCAAAAGTGATAATATCCTGAAGTCAACAAATGGAAACTTAAGTGATGGTATTTTAGTTTTCATTCTAGCAGCATTTGCCATTGTATTTGGTTCACTTGCAATCTCACAACTTGCCATGAAAACAGACAAGCCTGGCGGTATTATCACTTATGCAGAAGAATTCTGTTCCATGCCTATAAGCTGTGCCTTTGGCTGGTTTCAGTCCTTTGCTTATCTTCCAAGTATCGCAGCCGTTGTTGCTTGGGTTGCCGGTATTTACACCTGCATTCTTTTTAATTTACCAAACACACTTGAAATCCAGGTTGCATTAGGTCTTGGGTACATATTAATATTATCATTATTTAATACCCTTTCAGCTAAGCTCGGTGGATACATTCAAAATGGAACTATGATAATCAAACTAATTCCGCTTATCGTAATTGCTATAGCTGGATTAGTATTTGGTAATCCTGGTGAAAGTATTACTTACAATACGGTAAGTATTGGAGGCGCAGGTTTATTAAGTGCTATTCTTCCAATCGCTTTCTCCTTTGACGGATGGTCTATATCAACTTCCATTTGTCATGAAATAAAGGATAGTAAAAGAAATCTTCCTTTAGCACTCATTATTTCTCCAATACTTATATTAGTTATTTACGTACTTTATTTTGTTGGAATCACCTCTTTAGTAGGAACTGAAAATGTAATCTCAATGGGTGATGACCACGTAAATTATGCTGCCACTAAATTATTTGGTGAAATGGGCGGAAAATTAATCATTGTATTTGTTATTATCTCCGTTTTAGGAACTGTAAATGGCCTTATATTGGGATCTATCAGACTTCCCTATGCTATGGCATTACGTAATATGATTCCAGGTTCCGAAGTAATCAAAAAAACCAATAAAAAGCTAAATGATATGCCTCTTAATTCAGCAATTCTTGCAACTGTGTTTACTCTTATTTGGTTATTATTACATTATGTAACCCAGAAGTTTAATCTTCTTCCAAACTCTGATGTATCAGAAATAAGTATTGTAACCAATTACTTAGGTTATATCATCCTATATATCGCAGTTATTCGTTTAGCCCGAAAAGGTGAAATCAAAGGCACTTTTAAAGGTTACATCATACCAATCTTTGCTATATTTGGTGCATTTATAATTTTATTGGGTGGTATTAAGAATCCACTCTTCCCTATGTTTCTTGTTTTTTGCCTTACATTGGTGGTTATCTCCATTATCTATGCTCAAAAAAACAAACATAGAATCTTGTAATGATACTCTTAACTAGGAATCTTAACTAACACTGTTATGTATGGTACAGAAATACTTTTTATTTCCTATAAGTATTTCTGTACCATTTTTTTAATGCGTTTAACATTATCTACTAGTGTCATATAAATAACTTTCTATAGTTTGTATGATTATAATTTATAACTTTCATTAATCAATCTTATTAGATTAATTAATCAATAAAATGAAATAATAGTACAAGTTAACTTGCATAACCATAGAAATTATGATAGAATGCATGTGGTTATCTGTTAGATCAAGTTTGACACAGAAGGAGTGTTTTGATGAATCAATATGATGTAATAATAATTGGAGCCGGCCCATCCGGTATTTTTTGTGCTTATGAGCTTATTAAGGAAGATAAAAACCTTAAGATTCTTATGGTAGAAAAGGGCCGACCAATTGAAAAAAGAATGTGCCCAAAAAGAGTAACAAAAACTTGTGTTGGCTGCAAACCATGTTCAATAACTACAGGTTTTGCTGGTGCAGGTGCATTTTCTGACGGTAAGCTTTCCCTATCTCCAGATGTTGGTGGTGTTCTGCCTGATATCTTAGGTTATGAAAAAACCGTTGAACTTTTAAAAGAATCCGATAACATATATTTGAAATTCGGTGCTGATACGAATGTATACGGTGTCGATAAAGATGAAGAAATTCGTGAAATCAGAAGACGTGCCATTAATGCCAATCTTAAGCTGATCGAATGTCCTATTCGCCATTTAGGTACTGAAGAAGGTTATAAGATTTATACCCGCTTGCAAGAACATTTACTTGCCAGCAATGTTGAAATGAAGTTCAACACAATGGTACAAGACATAATTATAGAAGATAAAGAAGTAAAAGGGGTTCTCCTTACTGACGGCTCCACTCTTTATGCCAGAGAAGTAGTATCTGCAATCGGTAGAGAAGGTTCAGATTGGTTTAGCCACATCTGTCAAAGCCATGAAATAGAGACAAAAGTTGGTACTGTTGACATCGGTGTTCGTGTAGAAGTTAGAGACGAAGTCATGGAATTCTTAAACAAGAATTTATATGAGGCCAAATTAGTTTATCACACGCCTACTTTTGATGATAAAGTTAGAACCTTCTGTTCTAATCCATCTGGAGAAGTTGCTACAGAATACTATGAAAATGGTCTTGCTGTTGTTAATGGACATGCTTATAAATCTAAAGAATATAAAACAAATAATACAAACTTTGCAATCCTTGTATCTAAGAACTTTACAAAACCTTTCAAAACACCAATTGATTACGGTAAATATATAGCGCAATTAAGCAATATGCTATGTGATGGTAAAATCTTAGTTCAAACCTTTGGTGATTTCCAGAGAGGAAGAAGAACCACCGAAGAAAGACTTTGCAGAAACAATTTAATTCCTACGCTTAAGGATGCTGTACCCGGTGATTTATCTTTGGTCTTCCCTCACAGAATCATGGTAGATATCAAAGAAATGATTTTAGCGCTGGATAAAGTTACTCCTGGTATTGCTAGTGAAGAAACTTTATTATATGGTGTAGAAGTAAAATTCTATTCCAATAAAGTTGTAGTGAATCAAGATTTTGAAACTAGTATTAAAGGCCTTAGAGCAATTGGTGATGGTGCTTCTGTTACTCGTGGACTTCAACAAGCCTCTGCTAATGGAATTAGTGTAGCAAGGAGTATTTTAAAATCCTTTGCGAAGGCATAAGAATTATGAATTGATACAAAATGAAGCAGCCTTTAGGTGGACTAGTTCTTCCTAAAGGCTGCTTTTTAATATACCAGCTTAATGAATATATAAGGTATCAGCACATTCCACGCCAAGAGCCAGGAAAGGCTCTTATGCCATATAATACCTTTTGGGGGCGCAGATCTCCTGTAGCGTCAAAATACATATTTAATGATTGAACCAAAAATGTGCATAGCACATTCCCTGGCTGTCGCCCTAGTGACAAGCTTCCATGGGCGCATCATGTGCATTCCGACTGGCAGGGGTTTTTATGTATAGAAAATTCGGAGAATTTACCTATACATTAAAAAAACGCATTACAGATAAACTGTAATACGTTTTTCATTTGAAGTTTAAATTACTTTCTTAAACCTAAACGTTCGATTAATGTACGGTATCCTTCAATATTAGTAGATTTTAAATATTCAAGTAAACCTCTTCT
>DALYNO010000025.1:0-17092 GCA_031975295.1 Anaerocolumna sp.
GTAGAACACTAGCCTTCCAAGCTAGATACGTGGGTTCGATTCCCATCACCCGCTTTTTTGCTGTCCAAAATTATACAGACTATTTTAGATTTTTCTGCTTATACTAAATTGTACATAAATAGCAATTTGACTAATAAGTCTGGAAAGGATATGGACGCGTGCTTAAATTAAATAATACTACACTCAAATATATTCTATTATTCTTTATAGGCGGTTTCTCTTACTGCGGTATTGAAATTTTATTCAGAGGTTTCTCTCACATATCCATGCTTATTGCAGGCGGCATATGTTTTGTTTTAATCGGCTTGCTAAATGAGATATTTCCTTACAAAATATCTATCATAAGCCAGATGTTTATATCTTCCCTTATTATAACTCTTGTTGAATTTATAGCAGGCTATATTGTTAATATATTACTGGGATTAAACGTGTGGGACTATTCAGATCTTCCCTATAATTATTTAGGTCAGATATGTCTGCTTTTTTCTAACATATGGTTTTTCTTATCACTTCCAGCTATTCTTTTGGATGATTACTTAAAGTATTACCTCTTAGGTGAAGAAAAACCCAGTTATAAAGTATTTTAAATAGCTTTTATTTGCCAGGTTATGTTTTTTGACATAACCTGCTTTTTTGTGGTAGAATAATGGAATAATGTAAGAAAAGTCATTGTGCTTAATTGGCTTTCATCTATGTACCTTCCACTTAGTGGTGCTAAGATAGATAGGAGTTTGTGTGAAAATTTTATTAGTTGGAATAAATGCCAAGTACATTCATTCCAATCTTGCCATTCATTATTTAAAGGCATATGCGAAGGAATATGTTTCTCAAATTACTTTAAAAGAATTTACAATTAATCAATATACAGAAGATATACTGTTAAAAATTTACAAGGAAAAGCCCGACTTTATTGGATTTTCTTGCTATATATGGAATATGTCCATGGTACTAGAGCTAAGTATGGAACTAAAGAAAATTCTTCCCGGGGTTAAGATTTGGTTTGGGGGACCTGAAGTTTCTTTTGATGCCAAGGCTTTGCTTACGAAACATTCCTTTGTAGATGGAATTATGTATGGCGAAGGGGAAGAAACATTCCTGCAAGTATTACATTATTATATGGGACAACTCAATGCCCTTTCTCTCATTGCTGGAATTGCTTATCGAGAAGATGGTATCGAGAAAGCAGAAATAATACTAAATACTGCAAGGAGAGAACTTGACTTAAGTCTTGTACCATTTCCCTATGAGGATATGAAAGAGTTTGAACATAAGATTATTTACTATGAGACAAGCAGAGGCTGTCCATATTCTTGCAGTTATTGCTTATCCTCTGTAGATAAAAGAGTTAGATTAAGAGATATTGAACTGGTTAAGAGAGAACTCAAGTTATTTCTGGAGCATAAAGTGCCTCAAGTAAAGTTCGTGGACCGTACCTTTAACTGCAATCATAAGCATACCCTAGCCATATGGCAATATATTATAGACAATGACAATGGAATTACTAATTTCCATTTTGAAATATCAGCGGATATTTTAAATGAAGAAGAAATAAGTTTGTTAAATTCCATGAGAGAAGGTTTGGTGCAATTAGAAGTAGGAGTTCAGTCTACCAATGAGGCAACAATACAAGCAATAACAAGACATATGGACTTGAGCAAGTTAAGGAAAGTGGTTGCTCAAATTAAGGAAGGCAAAAACATTCATCAACATTTGGATTTAATTGCTGGTCTTCCCTATGAAGATTTTTATACCTTTCGTAACTCTTTTAATGAGGTATATGAAATGAGCCCAGATCAATTTCAGTTAGGGTTTTTAAAAGTACTTAAGGGTTCCGCGATGCACAGACAAAGCCTTAAATGGGGGATTGTATATAGAAGTGCGCCACCTTATGAAGTGCTTTATACCAATTGGTTAACCTATGAAGAGGTGTTACAGTTAAAAAGAGTGGAAGAAATGGTGGAGGTATATTATAACAGTGGACAATTTGAATATACGGTTAAATTCCTGCTGCACTTTTTTGATACACCATTTGATTTCTATATGTGCCTTGGAGATTATTATGAAGCAAAAGCCTTGGATGAAAGAAATCATACCAGAATAAAAAGATATGAAATACTCATTGATTTCTTCACTGGTTATTTAGAGACAAGAGAATATGAAGAGAAAGTAAGAGAGGAATACAAAACTGCTTTACTTTCTATTCTGGTACATGATTTATATTTAAGAGAAAAATTAAAGAGTAGGCCATACTTTGCGACACCGATGGAGGCATACAAAGAAACCTATCGTAAGTTTTATCTTAATACAGATGGTATTCTAAAGTATATGGCTAGCAAAGGAAGACATATAACGGGAGATCAGATAAAGTCAGGGCTTCATTTGGAACATTATGAGATAGATATAAACGAAACAGTTCAATCTGGAAAAGTAAAGTATCAGGCACAGTTTCTAATATATGATTATATACACAGAAGTAATATCAGCTCTCAGGCTGGCGTATACCATATAGATGATTTACTCAGGTTAGAATGAGCCTTGATGCAGGGAACTCTTTCACAGATGTTACATTAGAGTACTAAGCTAAGAATAAGGAAAGGAAGCGGATAAAGTTGGTAAAAAGAGTAAGTAAGGCTGAAAAAGAACGTATTCGTACAATATTAGAACTGTTGGATCAACATTATACAACAGAACACAAGACTTATTTAAATCATGAAACTCCCTGGCAATTACTGTTTGCTACCATACTAAGCGCCCAGTGTACTGACGATAGAGTTAATATAGTTACGAAGGATTTATTTGTCAAATATAAATCCATAGCAGATTTTGCGGCAGCAGACTTAAAAGAATTAGAAAAGGACATTCATAGTACAGGTTTTTATCATAATAAAGCTAAGAATATCATAGAATGTGCCAAAACCCTCCTGATAGAGTACGGTGGTGAAGTACCCAATGATATAGAGAAGCTAACCAAACTTGCAGGAGTAGGGAGAAAAACTGCTAATGTGGTCAGAGGCAATATATTTCACGAACCTAGTATAGTTGTTGATACCCATGTGAAGAGAATCTCAGGTAAATTAGGTTTTACGAAAGAAGAAGATCCTGTTAAGATAGAGTTTGATTTAATGAAAGTCTTACCGATGGATCATTGGATATTATATAACCTTCAGATCATAGCTCATGGAAGAAGCATTTGTACTGCCAGATCACCTAAATGTAAGGAGTGTTTCTTGTTTGAATTATGTAAATGGGAAGGTAAAGTGTCACCAGAAAATACAAAGGAAAGAAAAAATGCCAAAAACTGATTCTTTCGGCTATTTAGACTGGCAGTATAATATTTGCTACAGATATTATAGACATAGGTATAACCAATGATAGAAAATAAAAAAATAACTACATTTGTTTGTTTTGATATAGAAACTACCGGGCTAAGCCCAGAACAAGATAGCATCATTGAAATTGGTGCCCTTAAGGTTATAGAGGGAAAAGTGGTTGATAAATTTACTGCCTTTATCCAGCCGGGTATTTCCCTACCTGAAAATATTACGAAATTAACAGGTATTACAGATGATATGTTAGCAAATGCTAAGAAAGAAGATGAGGTTGTAAAGGATTTCATAGAATTTGCTAAGGATTTTGTTTTATTAGGTCATAACATTATGTTTGATTTCAGCTTTACTAAAGTTGCAGCTAAAAGAATTGGTCTGCCCTTTGATAAAACAGGACTGGATACACTGGTACTTAGCAGAAAATTGTTAAAAGACCTGCCAAGTAAAAGTTTAACCAACTTATGCCTGCATTATGGCATAGAAAACAAGCGAGCTCATAGAGCGTATGAAGATGCAAGAGCAACCGCCCTGTTGTACGTAAGTTTATGCAATGAATTCTATTTAAAGCATCCGGAAGTATTTTTGCCGACCCAGCTAAACTACAAAGTAAAAAAAGTTAGTCCTATTACAGGGAAACAAAAAAATTACTTGCTTGATTTAATAAAATATCATAATATAGATTATATGCAGTCATTGGATGAACTTAGTCAAAGTGAAGCTTCTAAAATAATTGATAAAATTATCCTCACCAAGGGGAGAATAAACTAATTATTTTGAACAATACTATAATTAGTTATTCTTATATTTATAAGTGCAATTAATCCACAAAATAGGACATCTTAAGTTCTTTTAGAGCAGTTAAGACAGAATCTTTTGATGCTATATTTAAATTAGAAATTATGCCAATTAAATCCTCTATTTTATCATAGTCCTGTATAGACTTGTATAATTCACCAAGGAGCAAATAATGTTTACCTATATCGGTTTGAATGGTTACACCATATTCTAAGACTGTAAGCGCTTCAGCCGTGTATCCTTGATGTATAAGTTCTTCACCCCATCCTAATAGGGTTTTAATCAGGGTGACAAAGTTACTATCGCATCTGGTCAGAAAATTAATATTGGCTGTACCATACAAGAGTTTTAAATCTGTATTGGTATATTCTGTGAGATTTAAAATAGGTTTATCTTCTAATGACTTTAAAACATTTTGGTATGAAAGCAGATTTTCGAGATTTGTATCCATAAAGGGTAGTTCTTCATAAGGGATATGAAGATAGTCAAGTCCTGAAATATCAACCTTTCTGGTGGTATTAGCCTGTTTTTCCCTTTGCCAGAAGGCATCATTTTGGGCTTTTAATTCCATACTGGATTTATGGTCTGCAAATTTAATAATTAAAAAGATGGTTAATAATAGTCCTAATACTACAAGCATATTTAGTCCTTTCTAAAAAACAAAAAGAGGTGAGTACATGAATTTTAATAGCAACAAAATGAAGAAAACAATCTCAACAATAATCATAATTGTAATAGTATTATCCATGGTGGTTCCAGTTATTTTAAGTGCCATTATATAAAGTAACACCTTGCAATACTGTTATATTTTGAAATCATTATGATACAATTGTAATCTTAATATTATGAATATACATAAAATAATATGAATTGTCAAACAGTAGAAATAGCATCTTGATTAATCTGAGGATTATGTTACAATATGCTAGAATGTAAACGGAGGAAAGAATATGAGAAAAAAACAAATAACCGTACAAGTTTTATTAATCATAACATTTTGTTTATTTTCTGTTTTGATCAATCCTAAAACAGCATTAGCAGCTGAAGATGATGTAATCACAAAAGGTGTATATATAGATTCAGTCGATATTAGTGGAATGACAAAAGAAGAAGCTAATACAGCAGTTGACGCATATTTTAATGGGTTAAAAGATAAAACAATTACTGTGAATGTGGACACAAATAAAGAATCCGTTAAAGTTGGAGCTTTAGGCTACGATTATGAAGAAAATAATTATATAGACCAAGCTTTACAAATAGGTAAGTCCGGTAATCTTATTAAACGTTATAAAGAATTAAAAGATACGGCAGAGGGTAAGCTGATATATAATTTAGAAGTAAAGATAGATGATAAAAAAATTAAGAAATTTGTTAAAGATAAACTGACTTCTTATAATGTAAAAGCAGTGGATGCAACGGTTACAAGAAAAAATGGACAGTTTGTATATACAGATGATGTTGTAGGTATGAAAGTTAATGCAAGTAAAACCTTAGAGCAAATCAAATCCGGTGTTATGGACCAATGGAACAAAGAAGATATTATGATAGAAGCATCTGTTGATAAAGATTTGCCCAAATTCACCAGGGAAATGGTAGAAAAGTGTAATACATTATTGGGTACTTATTATACTACCTATACCACCTCTTCATCAAATCGTGCAGGTAATCTGGCCAATGGTGCAAAACTTATTAACAATACAGTATTATACCCGGGGGATGTATTCTCAGCATATGAAAAGTTAACACCTTTTACAACTGCTAATGGATATTATGAAGCTGGCGCTTATAATAATGGTATGTTAGTTGATAGTATCGGTGGAGGTGCTTGTCAAGTTACAACCACTCTTTATAATGCTATCCTTTTATCTGAATTAGAAGTTGTTGAAAGAGCTGCACATTCTATGACAATTTCTTATGTTGATTTATCTAGAGATGCAGCAATTGCAGGTACTTGGAAAGACCTAAAATTTAAGAACAATACAGAAGCACCAATTATTGTTGAGGCATATACCCAAGGCAGAACGATTACCTTTAATATTTGGGGTAATGAAACCAGAGATAAGAAGAATCGAAAAATTGAATTTAAAACAGTTGTCATAAGTCAAAAAGCACCTGGCAAGGATGTAGTGAAAGAAGATCCTAAACAACCTGTAGGCTTTCAGGAAGTAACCCAGTCTTCTCATACAGGTTATGTAGCTGAACTATATAAAATTGTATATGAAAATGGTAAGGAAGTTAGCAGAGAAAGAGTTAATAAAAGCGTATATAATGCTTCGCCAAGATATATTACCGTAGGTACTAAGGTAGAAGAACCCAAAAAAGAAGAACCTGAGGAAGCAACTGAAGAGAAAGAAGTCAGTGAAGGTGAAAGCCAAGCGGTATCTAAACCTGGAAACAAACCTGGAAATAAACCAAACGACAATCAACCTCCAGTTAATAACGGTACAGATAATAGTGAAGGTAATGAGGAATCAACAATTGATTCAGGAAGCATGAATAACCAAAATATTATTAACCAAGATATTGCAGATTTCGAGGATTAGTAGATTGATTTATTAGATAATAAATTATAAAACAGGTTTGATGTAAATCAGACCTGTTTTTACAAATATTTGAGGCAGGTTAAAAACTACCTTAAGAAATTAAGGAGACATTATGGAAGTTGGAAAAGTATCTGAGTCAGTTTTGAAAAGATCAATTTTAAAGCAGATAAAACACAGAAGGGAGGAAGTATTAGTTGGCCCCGGTGTTGGCGAAGATTGCTGTATCGTTGGATTAGAAGAGGGTGAAGTGGTTGTCCTGTCTGCTGACCCCATAACAGGTACAAAAGAAATGCTAGGTTCTCTAGCCGTACATATTACCGCCAATGATATTGCATCCTCTGGTGCAGATCTAATAGGAATACTTCTTACTATATTACTGCCAGAGGGTTTTAGAGAATCAGAATTAAAGGAGATTATGAAGGAAGCAGAGTCAGTATGTGCTACTCTAAACATTGAAATTATGGGTGGTCATACAGAAATTACAACAGCAGTAAATCAGCCTATTATTACCGTAACAGGTGTAGGCAAAATGCCAAAAACTCAAATCATTAAAACCGCTGGAGCAGTTGTTGATGATGAAATTGTTATGACGAAATGGGCTGGCCTGGAGGGTACTGCTATTCTTGCCAAGGAAAAAGAGACAGAGCTTCTGACCAGATATAATAAAGACTTTATTCATAAGGGTAAGGAACTATCTAATATGATATCTGTTGTGCCAGAGTCCAGAATTGGAAGAAGATTAGGAGTAAGGGCCATGCATGATGTAACAGAAGGAGGCATTTATGGCGCTTTATGGGAAATGGGTGCTGCTTCTAAAGTGGGCATGGAGGTTGATTTAACGAAGATACCCATCAGACAGGAAACCATTGAAATTTGTGAGTTTTATGACTTAAACCCCTATCAGTTAATATCTAGTGGCGTCATGTTAATGGTTACAGATAAAGCAAATCTTTTAGTAGATGAATTAAAAAAAGAGGGAATACCGGCTGCAGTTATAGGAAGAATTACAAGTGGTAATGACCGTGTTGTTATAAATGGGGACGAAAGACGTTTTCTTTCACCGCCCAAAAGTGATGAATTGTATAAGGCATAATAAGTATGGAGTATATTTTTATCCATTCCTATGCAGCAAGCCATACAAATACTTTATCAAGTTAATTTAATATATAATGATTTAGCATCATATAGGAAAGAATTTTGATGCGCTCATCATATAATGAAAATATATAAGGATGTAGTGTGATAGAAATATAAATAAAGAAAGGAATGCCACCAATGAAATCTCTCACACATAAAATTTTGTGGCAAACAAAAGGTGTAAACTATGAAGGAAAAAATATTAGCGGCAATTGATAAAAATAGCAAATTGTCTGCAAAAGATCTAGCGGCCATGTTCGGAAGTACAGAAGCTGAAATAGCAAAAACCATTAAGGATTTAGAAGATGATACCATTATTTGTGGCTACCCTACTTTAATTAACTGGGATAAAACACAGAGTGAGAAAGTTACGGCATTAATAGAAGTGAAAGTAACACCCCAAAGAGGGCAGGGATTTGATAAAATTGCAGAAAGAATCTATAAGTTTGATGAAGTGGAATCTGTATATTTAATGTCAGGCGGGTTTGATTTAACTGTAATTATAGAAGGCAAAAGCATGCGAGAAGTTGCTAATTTTGTTTCTGATAAATTAGCTCCAATGGAAGCGGTACTTAGCACAGCTACTCATTTTGTTTTAAAGAAATATAAAGAACATGGACTTCCGTTAGTTCATGAATCCAAAGATGAAAGGATGCTGATTACACCGTGAGAAACCCACTATCAAAAACAGTAGTAGAAATTAAGCCTTCTGGAATTCGTAAGTTTTTCGACATTGTAAGTGAAATGAAGGATGCCATATCTCTAGGTGTTGGTGAACCAGATTTTGATACTCCTTGGCACATAAGAGAAGAAGGTATTTACTCCTTAGAAAAAGGAAGGACTTTTTATACTTCCAATGCAGGTTTAAAAAATCTAAAAATTGAAATCTGTAATTACCTTAACCGTAGATTTGGTTTAACTTATGATTATGAGACAGAAACCATTGTAACCGTTGGTGGTAGTGAAGCCATAGATATTTCTCTAAGAGCTATGTTAGATCCAGGCGATGAAGTTCTAATTCCTCAACCTAGTTATGTATCCTATCTTCCCTGTGTATCCCTAGCTGGAGGAACGCCTGTGGTGATTGAACTTAAGGCTGAAAACCAGTTTAAATTAACAAGAGAAGATTTATTAAATAGTATTACAGACAAGACGAAAGTATTAATACTTACTTTTCCTAATAATCCAACTGGTGCTATTATGGACTATGATGATCTTGCAGCCATTGTTGATGTGATTATAGAACACGATCTAATTGTTATCTCAGATGAAATCTATGCTGAACTGACTTATGGTAGAAAACATGTATCCATTGCACAGTTCCCCGGAATGAAGGAAAGAACAATTGTAATCAACGGTTTTTCCAAATCCTATGCAATGACTGGCTGGCGATTGGGTTATGCAACAGGACCTGCGGTTATTATTGAACAAATGATTAAAATACATCAATTTACGATTATGTGTGCTCCTACAACGAGCCAATATGCCGCGATTGAGGCTTTAAAAAATGGAGATAATGACGTTGAACATATGAGAGAAGCCTATGATAGGAGAAGAAATTATCTGGTTCGTGCTTTTGAAGAAATGGGGCTGGAATGTTTTGAACCCTTTGGTGCATTTTACATTTTCCCATGTATTAAAAGCTTAAATATGACTTCTGAAGAATTTGCTACTATGTTATTAAATGAAGAAAAGGTTGCTGTAGTACCTGGAACAGCCTTTGGAGATTGTGGAGAAGGTTTCTTAAGAATCTCATATGCATACTCTATTGAGAACTTAAAAATAGCCATTGAAAGAATCGAAAGATTTGTGGCACGACATAAAAATAGATGTCTTTAAATAGTATCCATATGGAAGGTATGGCTTACTTAGGATAAAAGTGTGAATAGTTGTAAGTAATATTCACACTCAAAATTTGTGCGAATGCCCAAATTTGCAGAATCTAGAATGAATGGAGATTTAATATGGCAGGACTGAATTCAGACCACATAAACCCATTTCTAATAGCAGCAAACAAAGTTTTAAAAGAGATGTGTGCTGTAAATTTACAAATAGGTAAACCATATATTAAAAACACGGAGTTTACAGAAGGAACACTTATCATTATGATAGGTATTACAGGAGAAATTAGAGGACAGGCAATGATTGCTTTTCCCTATAAAGTGGCATGCGAATTAGCATCTAAGATGATATTTATGCCTGTTACGGTATTAGATGAACTTTCAACAAGTGCTATCTGTGAGTTGGGTAATATGATAATGGGCAATACAGCTACAATATTTTCAACAAAAGGAATTGGTATTGATATAACACCACCTACTTTATGCTCTGGTAAGGTATCCTTTTCCAATAACTACACGCAAAATATATGCGTCCCCCTTCTTTATGAAGGCAGTGAAAGTATTGAGATTAATATTGCTATTAAATAAGTCTTAAATTTAGAAGAAAATTAGAATAGATGAGCCACCATATTCTTCTAAATTAAGTGGTAAACCAAATGGTATGTAAGGATTTGAGTATGAATATTGTTTTACTGGAACCAGAAATCCCTTCAAATACTGGGAATATAGGAAGAACTTGTGTTGCTACTGGCACAAGTCTTCATTTAATCAAACCAATGGGATTTTCTTTGGATGAAAAAGAAATTAAGCGAGCAGGTCTTGACTATTGGAAAGACCTTGATGTAACGGTATACGAAAATTTTGAGGACTTTATGGAGAAAAATAAAGGAGCCAAAATATATATGGCTACTACCAAAGGTCTTCATATGTATTCGGATGTGAAATATGAATCTGATTGCTTTATTATGTTTGGAAAAGAAAGTGCTGGTATACCGGAAGAAATTTTACTAAAGAATAAAGACAATGCAGTTAGAATCCCTATGGTGGGAGATATAAGATCTCTTAATCTGGCTAATTCTGTGGCTATTCTTCTATATGAAGCTTTAAGACAAAATAATTTTGCAGATATGAAGCTCAGTGGAGAATTACACAATCATAGCTGGGAAGAAGCTTAAGTAATCAGCATGTTAAATGAAAACTAAAAGTAGTTTATTATGGATACTGGAGCAAAATATCTTTGACCCGGTATCAAAATAAGTGTATCATATATTCCTTTGCCAGGTCAGGGGCAGGAATATTATGATACACTTTTCTATTAATTAAGATAGTTCTATAGCAGATAGCCCTCAGTTCTTGGCAGGGTAAATACAAATTCTGTTCCAACGCCCTGTGTACTAATAACATTAATGTTTTCGTTATGAGCAGTAATGATTTCTTTTGTAATAGAAAGCCCCAGGCCGGTACCTCTTTTATCTTTGCCCCTAGAAGTGTCTGTTTTATAAAATCTTTCCCAAATTTTCTTAATGCTTTCTTTGGGTATTCCGATTCCATGATCCTTAACGGATATAAACACTTTATCCCCTTTTTCTAATGTAGATATTTTAATAGAGGAGTTACTATGGCTGAACTTAATGGCATTATCAAGGAGGTTGTAAAGCACCTGCTGAATTTTGCCCATATCAGCGTTTACAAGAGTTTCTTTGGCAGAAAAAATAAGATTAAGCGTGATTTTTTTATCCCTGCAAATTTTTTCAAAACTCTCTGCTGTTTTCTTAATAATATGATTTATATCAAATGAAGTAATATCTAGCATGGTTCCATGATTTTCAAAACTATTTAATGCCAAAAGGCTAGCTGTTAACTTGTTTAATCTCTCTGTCTCAAACAATATAATACCCAAATATTTATCTTTCATTTCATAGGGAATGGTGCCATCCTGCAAAGCCTCTGCAAATCCTTTTATGGAGGTGAGGGGTGACCTAAAATCATGGGATATATTGGCAACGAAACGTTTCTGATAATCATCCAGTTTACTGATTTCACCTGCCATATAAGTTAGGGAACCGGCCAAAAGTCCATATTCATCCTGCCGTTTTATATTAAGGGGATAGGCATAATTCCCTTTCGTATATTCTAATGCAGCTTTATTTAACTTATTAATTGGGTGTAGAAAAGCATAATATATACCAACAAAAATACAAAAGGCAAATATTAAAAATATAAAAAAGCATATGTTAATAACATCGATAAGTTTTAGGCTTTCGTTATGAATTTGTTTCATGGAAGACAAAATTACAATATAACCTCTAACCTGATAATTGTAGATAACACGGTAAACTACCCTAACCATGGGTTCAGTAATTACACCCTTTAGTTTAATATTATCTGCAAATGTAACATCTAAAAAGTCAGGATCGATCTCTAAGACATTAACAGGACTACTCATACCAACATTGCCTCTTGTGTCTGAAATAATCTGTCCGGAAGAATTTACGATTAAAATCCTGGCCTCCAATATAGAGCCAATGGTTTTAATTTGTGTAGTAAGGTTAGGGAGTGATAGATCATCATCATAAAAACTACCCATATAGTCAGCAGATATGGAAGCCGCTTCTTTATACAACAGAGATTTTTTATCCTGAATCAGCCTATTCTCATATTGGTTAAGACCTAAGGTATTTAATAATATAATCATGATGAAGGCAAATACCAGGTAGAATATTGTTAGCTTCATCCATAATGTTTGTTTCAAGATGTATTTGCCTCCTTGTTAAGGTTTGTAGTTAGGTTAGATAATAATTTATGCTGTGGTTGCTTGCTAATATCAGTCTGCAGATTTTGTTATAACAAGGCTTACACCAATTCTTTGCTGTCTTCATAATACGGGTCGTGATTCACGAATGGATTTTTCAGCTGCTAAAAAGGATAAAAATGCAAACTTCCAGCTCCGCTTATCAAACAGCGCATTTTTTATCCTAAGCCGATTCATGGTCATAAGTAAATCAACCGACTCCTATCAAGGTGACAGAAGAGAATTAGTATAAGCCTCATCTTTACGAAGTTCATAAGCTATATTACCAAGCTAAATTTACGTTACAAACTAATAGATTTTTAACTCAAAAGCTTCTAAAGAATAGAATAAAAGGTATCATTTTTTAACATCAAATTTGTACCCAATGCCCCAAACAGTGGATAAACTCCAGGAGGCATGATCTTTAATCTTTTCCCGTAACCGTTTAATATGTACATCCACGGTTCTTGTATCCCCAATATATTCATAACCCCAGATATGATCCAGTAGTTGTTCTCTTGTAAATACTTGATTTGGATGAGAAGCTAAAAAATAAAAAAGTTCCAGTTCCTTTGGAGGCATTTCAATGGTGCTGCCATAATAAAGGACAGAGTAATTGGATTGATTAATAATAAGATCAGGGTAGGCTACATAATCTCCAGTCTGCTCAGAAACCATAGCAGGTGAAGGAGAAGGTGCTGTAATAGTTGGATGAAAGCGCCTTAATACAGCTTTTACTCTTGCAACCAGTTCTTTGGAATCAAAAGGTTTAATGATATAATCATCTGCACCTAACTCAAGGCCTAATACCTTGTCAAATATCTCACCTTTAGCGGACAGCATAATAATCGGTACAGAGGAATTTTTTCTGATTTCTCTGCACACTTCATAGCCATCTATGCCAGGAAGCATAAGATCTAAAAGGATCAAGTTGGGTTGATAGCTTGCAAATTTTAATATGGCTTCTTCTCCGTCATGTACCATGGTGGTATCAAAGCATTCCTTTGTAAGGTAAAGAGAAATTAATTCTGCTATGTTGACATCATCATCTACAATGAGTATTTTCTGTTTTGCTACCATATAACCTCCTATTGTTTGAATTCCACAATGGTAACACCCTGACCGCCTTCGCCAAAGGCACCTTCGCGGTAGGATTTTACATATTTCGTTCTTTTTAAGTGTGAATGAACAGCATTTCTTAGGGCACCAGTACCACGTCCATGTATGACTGTAACTTGTGGAAGGTGGGATAGATAAGCATCATCTAAGTACTTATCAAGGGCAGACAATGCTTCATCTACAGTTTTGCCTATTAGATTAACTTCAGGGCTAATCGTTGCAGCTTTGGACATTTTAATCTTGCCACTTCCGGTACGGTTTAAGTTAGGTCCGGTAATTACAGGTTCATCTATTAATTCTAGGTCACTAATATTAACCTGAGAACGTAGTATACCCATTTGTACATATAAATCACCTTTCCCATTAGGAAGACTACTAACCGTACCTTTTAATCCTAGACTTAATACATTAACAGAATCACCTAGTTTAAATTCACTGGCTTTCGCAACTTTTTTGGGTTTATGTTTTCCTTTTATACTAAGCTTTGACTCTGATGCATTCAGACGTTCTCGAATGGAATTACGTTCATTTTCCATCTCTTTATTTAATCCGCCTTCAGCACTCCATTTGTTGAAGTTTTTGATGGTACGATCAGCCACTTCTTTTGCTTCCCTTAAAATATCCCTGGCAGACTCATTGGCCTGAGCTAATATTTTTTCCTTCGCTTGGTCAATGCGTTCATTTTTAGCAGCTAGTTTTTGCCTTAGGTTTTCTGCCTCCTGTTTTAATCTGGCAATTTCTAATCGTTCATTTTCAATTGTAATTCGGTTCTTCTCCAAATCACTAATTAAGTCTTCAAAGCTTTTGTCTTGTTTACCAATTAGATTCTTAGCTTCTTCAATAATATAGTCAGGTAATCCAAGCTTAGAAGAAATAGCAAAAGCATTACTTTTACCTGGTATACCGATTAACAGACGATAAGTAGGGCGAAGAGTCTCTACATCAAATTCACAGCAGGCATTACTAACACCCTCTGTAGAAAGGGCATAAACTTTTAATTCACTATAATGGGTGGTAGCCATTGTTCGGATACCTCTTTTATGAAGATCTGTAAGAATGGACATGGCTAAGGCAGCACCCTCAGTTGGATCTGTTCCAGCACCTAATTCGTCAAAAAGAACCAGGGATTTATAAGTTGCTTTCTCAAGTATAGAAACTGTATTGGTCATATGTGAGGAAAAGGTACTAAGACTCTGTTCAATGCTTTGTTCATCACCAATATCTGCATAAACTTCCTCAAAGACAGCAAGTTCTGAACCCTCAAAAGCAGGGATATGAAGGCCGGCCTGACCTAATATAGTAAATAATCCTACTGTTTTTAAAGATACTGTTTTACCGCCTGTATTTGGTCCAGTAATAACCAATAGATTAAAATCTTTTCCAAGAATAATATCAATTGGTACAACTTTTTTAGGATCAATTAAAGGATGTCTACCTTTTTTGATAGTAACGATACCTTTATCATTAAATACTGGTTCACTGCCTTTCATTTGCTTGGAGAGTAAAGCCTTAGCAAAGATAAAGTCCAGTTCAGGAAGTATTTTAATATTATAATCTAATTTCTCAACATCGAGGGCAGCAGTGCTGCTTAATGCTTCTAAGATTCTTTCGATTTCTTCTGCTTCTTTACTTTCTAGTTCTTTTAAATCATTGTTTAACTTAACCACAGCCATGGGCTCAACAAAGATGGTAGAACCGGAGGAAGATTGATCATGGATCATACCGGGAAATTGGCTGCGATATTCCTGTTTAACAGGAATACAGTATCTGCCATTTCTCATGGTAATAATATTTTCCTGGAGAATGTTTTTGGAGGACTGGGAGTTAACAATGGAATTTAACTGCTCATGAATCTTATCATTGGTAACTTTCATGGAACGCCTGATGTTTTTAAGTGTGGGGCTGGCATCATCGGCAATTTCTTCCTCACTAATAATACAACGTTTAATTTCATTGTTTAAATTACTTAAGGGCTCTAAGGCTTCAAATCTTTCATCTAAAGAATCAGGGGGTGTATCAGCCATATCTCTGGTACCATATGCTTTAATTCGTAAAGTGGCATCCAGTACAGAACTTATACTAAGAAGTTCGCCTGCTCCAAGAGTTGAGCCAATTTCCAATCGTTTGATAGACCCTCTAATATCATGGAGACCATAAAATCCAAGACTGCCTTTTCTAAAGACTCTTGCTAAGGCGTCCGTTGTTTCCTTTTGCCAAACTTTGATGGTATCTAAATCAGAACAAGGATGCAGCTTACCGCATAATTCCTTCCCAAGGCCTGATCCGGCCAATAACATTAATTTATCTATTATTTTATTATATTCTAGTACTCGTAGTGCTTTTTCGTTCATATCAATACCCTTCCAATACCTGCAAACTCCCGCTGCAAGCATAAATTAATGTGTGATAAAATTATTTTTCACACGATCTGCGCTAACAGGAAATCTATACCCTGCTAAACGCTTATTTTCATACACTTCTAATATAGTATTTTACCTTATTTTTGCTGAAAATAAAACCAAAATTTTAAAATTGGATTTTAAAATACCTTTTGTTTACAATTCATTCATATAATGTTCATAAGTACATGGTAAAATAGTCTTACGGATTGTCCTAAAGGAGAAGAGATATGTCTGACGAAACACAAGTTAAGGATGAGAACGGATACTCTTTTATACAAGAGCAGATAGCATCCACCAAAAAGGGTAGAATTAAACGGATGATTTATACCGTTATATGGACAATAATTTTAGCATGTATTTTTGGTTTAGTGGCAGCAGTAGTATTATGTGTATCCGAGCCAGCAATTGCCAAGTTTTTAGGTAAATCCCAGAATAAGAATACCGTGGAGTTTCCCACAATTACACCCACTGAGAGTTTGGTTGAGGATGATCTTACGCCAACGCCTACGCCAACCCCCACAAAACCAATAGAGGATGAGGATACGGATTCAAAAGGTGAAGATGGGGATTCTTTAATGCCTGACACCGTAGTAATAGAGCAAACAATTTTAGCTAATATAAATGATCTAAATAACATATATATGGAATTAAGAAAGATCTATAAGCAAGTGAATACATCCATAGTGGATGTAGTATGTACCACCAAAGCAGTGGATTTATTTAACAGTGAATATGAAGTAGTAAGGTCAATTAATGGCTTGATTGTAGGTAATAATAAGGTAGATCTCCTTATTTTGGTGAGTCTTGATAAAATTGACGGTACCAATGATATTAAAATTAAAATCAATGATAATCTTTCCATCAAAGGCAGACTGCAGGATTATGACAAAGATTTAAATCTAGGTATTATTGCAGTAAGTTTAGCAAATATTCCTGATTCTGTGGAAGAGGAAATGCTGCCTGCAAATTTAGGGGAGTCCTATTCACTTGCTGTAGGAACACCTATTTTAGCCCTTGGCAGTCCAAATGGCTATATTGATTCCATGGAACTTGGAATGATAACTGGAAGTGGATATTCGGATTACATTACAGATAATAAAGTGGATTTGTTTAATACAGATATTAATTATAATAAAAA
>DALYNO010000026.1:0-16911 GCA_031975295.1 Anaerocolumna sp.
ATAGAATCTATGAATATGGAGTAAAAATGCATTAAACATATCTAAATCTCTCATAGGTAAGGAAATACTATTTTCAAATTCTGGTCTCATTAAATCTTCCCAGGTTTCAGGAAAAGGACGATCACCCAAAACATTGGTATATACCATAAATATGGCAGCTACGACTCCAATAATGGAGTATTGATTTTTAGGGTCTTTCAGGGAAATATGTTCATTATCAAAATCAGGGTTAATGTGTTCTATGCCGGTAATATCTTCAAAAACGCCTTCTTCTCTGTAATGACCTATTAGTTTTTTATCAAAGAACAAGTCAAAACCTGCTGATAAATATAAATCAGAGATTAAATCAGGATTACCATTAGAAGCCTTCACTTTAGCTTTCACATGATCAAGACCCATGCTTGCAGATTGTAAGTCATAATCAACTTTATAATTGATATTTTCTTTATTATCATCTAACCAGGTTTGAAATTTCTCTAAGAGTGGAAGACGAATTGGGCAAGGAAGTACACCTTCAATACAAATATCTCCGCCTTCATATTTCTTCATGGCATATAGTCCAGTCATTGGTTCAGGTTGAGTTTGCCTGATAGCATCTTCAAGCTTTTGAATGAATTGCTCTTGATTTATTTTACGCATGGAGAGAGCCATTTCTAAGGAAATAGTTTTACCGAGGGTTTTTCTCATTGTTTCATTACTTAGATTTTCAAAACCATTGGCAACAAATAGAGCTATAGTTTCTGGGTAAGTTTCTGTTATAAAATAGATAGTGTCTGTATTTTCAAAATATAATGACATAATATCATCCTTTCTGGAATGGTGTTGTTAAGGGTGGGAAACTCTATGGATGTGGAATATTTGTTAAAGTTAGTTTCCTCTTATATATTTCATAGTATAGCATAGAAATTGTTGAAATAATGTTGCAAATGCAACATTTTATAAATTATTATTGATATTATTTCTCAAATATAGATTGGATAGTCTATAAATTTCTAAGAATAGATGATTTCAAAAGATCATACCCAAGGGTGTTTATCCAAAGATTCTCTTCGATAAATAGTTTATGCTAACATAGTTAGTATCTTTTTGGGTACTATATCACTAAATAGTGCCTACTTGTTTAAAGGTATCTAAATGATATAATGACTGGGTACTCTATTACGTTAACTAAAGGAGAAAATATATGAGCAAAGTACTTTATATTAAAGCCAATGCAAAACCAGAAGGAACTTCAAGAACTTTTAAAATAGCAGATGCATTTATAGAAACTTATAAGGAAAGAAATCCTGAAGATGAAATTATCACCCTTGATCTTTATAAAGAAGGAATTAACTTTTTAACAGAAGAAGGAGTTATGATGCATCGCCCCAATGAAGGAGAAGGAAAAGATCATCCTGTATTAAAATATGCATATCAATTTTTAGAAGCGGATAAATATATATTTGCCGAACCTCTATGGAACTTAAGTATTCCTGCAATCTTAAAAGCATACTTGGATTACATTTGTGTAACTTCAATTACTTTTAAATATACTGCACAAGGCCCTGTAGGTTTGTGTCAAGGTAAAAAAGCTGTCAATATCACAACAAGAGGCGGAGACTATTCTTCTGGTATTGCTGCTGAATGGGAGATGGGAGATAGATATTTAAGAACAATATTAGGGTTCTTAGGAATTACAGATTATACAACCCTTGCTACCAATCAATTAGATGTTATTGGGCTTGATGTGGATGAGTTGGTAAACAAAGGGATTGAAAAAGCGGAAGCGTTTGCTAAGAGCTTCTAAACTTTCATGTATTTCGATATCATTTTAAAGATATAAATTTTAACTCCATAAAATATAGAATGATAGAACATAGTGACTGTTGTAAAAAAGCTAAATATATCACTTAATTCAAAAACTGTTTAATTCAGTGATATAACCAGAAGCATCATTTGCAACAGTCACTTTTGTTTTGTTAAAATAGATTATGATAGTATATACTGTCCTTTTGTTATTCTTGGTCTATTCATTCCTCATCTAAATAATTGCTTCCAAATGTATGCATAATTTCCAAGATAGGTATTATTTTTATACCTATCTCAGTTAAGCTATATTCTACTTGAACAAAATAGTAAACTGGTATATCTACTGGAAGCAAAACCATTTAAAATTGAACTGACAGCCAGGAAGAAATACAAAAGTTACAGTTTGCTCTCCTTTTACAGAATTTAAATCAAAAACTCTCTCTTCATAGTCTGGTGAATATTGAAATTCAATTAGCTCCATTTTATCACCTTCCGTACCATGAAAACGAATTTGTATAGTATTTTGATCCAGAGGTGAGTGGCCGCACAGCATTAATTTTGTAAATCCTTTTTCGCCAAAGTTCATATGGTCAAAAACAATTGATACATTATTACCAATGTTTTCGATGGCCTTATCCGTGATGGTATAACTATCACCATAAATACTGGTATATTCAAGTATAGTAAGCTTTTGATAAGCTTTTACAAGCTCTTTAAAATAAAAACCTTTTAGATGGATCTTTCGATTTAACACAAACAATATTGAGGTTAGTCCTTTTAGCCGTCTGGGAAGTTTATAGGTTTCTTCCTGATAAACATTCCAGATAGAAGGCTTTTGATAAGTTAATGTCGCAAGGTAAGTAACATTGCCGCGGTCTGGATTTCCTTCCCAGACTTCAATGGGAAATTCCTCTGCATCCAATGAAAAGATAGAAAGAATCATTTCATCAGACCCATAATCTAAAAAGTCAATTTGTTCATAACCAATTCTGCTCATACCATCTCTAGCTGTTGCCACACCTCTTTCATTGCCGTTGGTTAAATTATCTGTCCCAAAGGAATATAGGCCGCCAGAGATTAACTTATAAGGATTAAGAGTGGCAGTTAATAGACCTGTAATGTGAAACTCCATGGAGGAATAAAGACTAACGTTATCGGAACCATTCTTAACCATACACCGTAGATAAAATGTACCATCATGAATACCAGTAAGTGTAACCCACTTGCTATTTTGCTGCATTCTTGCAATATTTGTATCAATTCCGGCTGCATTGGTAACTCGCCACATAATTTCTTCATAAGTTGCTGATTGGGGGTAAACTTTAACATAAGCATTTATAACTGTCATGTCTTTATTGAACTGATTTCCTTGGGGACAAATGATTTCAAGCTTTCTAATTGGAATCTCTTCCACCGACCTGGCTGGTTCATATGGTAGTGGTTCACAACTCCCTGTTTCTATGACAGAAGGCAAAGCGTTAATTGTTATAAAGGAGGACTTTAGACCAGAAGACTCTGCTAATATGGTAATTTCACCTGACTTAAACGTAGAAGAGATGACAGCCAATAGCTTGCCGCTAAACAATCTCTTTGAATAACCTTTATATTGGTCGTAATCAGTACTGTCTCCATTGTCCACACCCACTAGTACGCCCGGTCCCGTGACAGTTATATTTACTCTGTTATTAGCATTTTCAACGGGTATATTCTCTTTATCGACGACAGTTATTTCTACAAAAAGTAAATCTCTACCATTTGCATTTAACTCTGTTTTATCTGGTATTAATTGTATAACTTCACCATCGCCGAAAGAGGTCTTAATATCTTCAGCAATTATAGTATCATTTTCATCATATGCCACGGCTCTTAGGGTACCTTTTTGGTAAGTCAATTGCCATTCTCCTAATAAATGCTCGCCCTTCACATGATCTATCAAGAAAGTGCCTTGTGATGCATTGTTAAAAAACAACTCTATTTTCGGAGCGTTAGAGCATACTCTAACATCAATGATTTGTCCTGGTGAAAAGTCCCAATAGGGAAATAGATGTATCATTGGGTTATCTTTGTAATTGGTCCATGCGGCTTGATAAATATAATAGGAATCCTTTTTAAACCCAGCAGTGTCTACTTGCCCAAAATAAGAATTTTTTGTATGGTAGGGAGTAGGTTCACCAATATAGTCAAAACCAGTCCAAATAAATTGTCCAGGAGAATAAGTTGCGTTTCTGTCATCAATAATACATTTTTCAGTACTTTTAGCACCCCAGCTTGTTGAACTGTTGCCCAGGGAGGAGCACTGAAAATCATCGTCTGCTAAAACAGATTGAGACAGGGGAAAATGATATATGCCACGACTTTGTACCGTGGAGGAAGTTTCACTTCCATAAATAATCCAGTCAGGATGTTCTAAGTGGTGTGAATCATAGTATTTTTCGGCATAATTATAGCCTGCCAACTTCACAATATCTGCACACTTTCTTGCATTTTCCCAAGGCATATAGTTCGAACCAATGGTACAGGGGGCATTTCTCATAGGGTCATGCATACTAACTAAATTACACAACCATCTGGTTAATTCTATGCCTCTTTCATCTGCATGGGTATCGTAGATTTCATTTCCAATGCTCCACATAATAACGCTTGGATGGTTTCTGTCCCGTCTTATCCAGCTGGCCACATCCACCGGTGCCCATTCTCTAAAAAATCTGGCATAATCATAGGTAGTCTTTTTTCTCTCCCACATATCAAAAGCTTCTGATACAATAAGCATACCCATTTCATCAGCCAATTCCATAAATTCGACTGCCGGCATATTATGGGCAGTTCGTATTGCATTTACACCCATTTCTTTTAAAATAGTAAACTTTCTCTTAATTGCAGTTTTATTTACAGCAGCTCCAAGGCAGCCAAGGTCGTGATGTTCGCAAACACCATGGAGTTTTATTTTTGTATCGTTTAAAAAGAAGCCTTCCTTACAGTCAAATGCAATACTGCGAAATCCAAAAGACTGTGTGTATTCATCCATGGTATCTTGTCCATGGACTAATTTGGTAGTCAAAGTGTACAAAATTGGATGGTTAATATGCCAGAGGCTAGGTGCTATAACAGACAGACAGGAGTGATAAGTATGGGTCTTAACACATAAGTCAGGTTTATCAATGATTTTCTTGGAAGAAGCAACCAACTGATTGTTTTGGTCATAAACTGCATGGCAAAGTTCTAAGGTACTATTTTCCGTATATTCACTATGAACGAGTTCTGTAGAAATATCTACCTGCCAGAGGGTATCTTGCTTTTTTGTAGAAATATAGATTCCGTCAGAAACCATATGGGTACGTCCATAAGTTTTAAACCATACATTGCGGTATATACCAGCGCCAGAGTACCATCTGGAATTTGGAGCTTCATGAATAACCTGTACAAGTAGCTCATTTGTACCTTCCATTATATAGTCAGTAATATCCATTTCAAAGGTTGAATAACCATATTTCCAGGTACCAACTTCCTTACCATTTACATATAGGAAGGAATTCATATATACCCCATCAAACCGTAAGGCAGTACAAGTGTTTTCAGTTATAGTATCTATTTCAAAAAATTTACGATACCATCCCACGCTGTTTTCGTAAAGATTACCAGTATCATAGATAAGCCAGTCATGGGGTAAGCTAACAAGTTTCCAGTCTATGGTTTGACTCTTCAGGTCTTCATAGGCAGTTTCAAGTGGTTGTTTGGAAAAGTACCAATTATCATTAAAAAGTATAGTTTGATTCATATGAGTTCTCCTATATTTATATGTTTGAGATGACGTTTAAAACAGGGGGTCTCCCAGAGTCCTTAATAATTCACAGTAAGACTGTTATGTGTTCCGTGCAGTCGTTTATATTCTGTAGGAGTACATTTTTTATAAGCTTTAAATAGTCTGTTAAAGGTTGCAAGACTAATAAAGCCTGAGCGCATGGCAACCTCTGTGACTGATAAATTGGGATCAATAAGTAATCTCTCCGCATACATAATTCTATGTTTATTTAAGTAGTTATAATAAGTCATACCAGTAAATTGTTTGAAGAGTCTGGCAAAATGAAATTTGCTAAAGCCTGCAAGGGATGCCAGGCTGTCGGCACTAAGATCTTCCGTACAATGTTCATTCATATAGTTGCATACAGTCAGGAACTTATCTATGTATTCGTGCTGCTTTTGACTTTTGGTATTTGGAAAACAATTCTCCCCATTCATACAACCTCTTCCTAGGGTTACATAAAACTGAATGAGCATAGAGTAAATAGATGCCTCCTTAAGTGGTGTAGTTCCAAAATACTCATTTGTGATATTTAACAGCAGTTGTTTTAAACTTTCATGAATATTGCTGTGTGTTTGCTTTGTAACCACCAGGCATGGGTGAAACATATGGAAGGTGGAGTCAAAGCCATGTAAATGATTTAATAATGAATAATCAAACTGAAAGATAATTCGTTTTCCAACTTCTGGAGCAAAGAGCTGATGTAACTCACCTGATGGCAGGATAATAATATCGTCAGGATTTAGTACATATTTTGTTTCGTTTACAAGTGCAGTGTAGCAATTGTGAATAGGCATAATAATTTCTACCGCTGTATGCCAGTGGATAGGATAATCCTCAGCCTCATCATTAAGAAACAACCGAACACCTAAATTTTCATGATAGGATACCGTTTCTCTTGTACCATTTAATATTTCAATCATATCTCTTCCTCCATTTTAAAATAAGTAACGAATATTCCTGATGCATCTTTTTAACAATTGCATTATTGACTATCAAATATCGTTATGAGTAATGATAGAACCAATGAAATATAATTGTTTGTATTGTATCTTTTATACTGGAATATTTAAGGTTTTTTATGATAATAAACAAAACACCAAAATTAAATCCTGAATTCTTCTGTTATATTTAGATAAATTATAAGAAAAAAAACTGAAATTTACAAGGTTAATATACAAAAACAGCAATATATGATTAGTTTTAAGCAATAAATAAGAAGTAAGCAGGGTCATAGTGCTGTATAATACAAAACATAGAGAAGAAAATTTGTATAATATGTTGCCTCTTGTAATAATTAGATGGATGGCAAGGATGAAATTGCCAATGCAAGGAAGCGTGTGACATAGAAAGACAAGAAGAAAGAGGTGCTAAATGGAATCTAATCCGCCAAAGAGATTAACAAGTAAACTTCAAAAAACTGCTAATTACATAAAACGTTACTGGACTTTGTATGCGTTATTGGCACTTCCCCTTACATACTTTGTAGTTTTTAAGTATATTCCCATGGCTTATATTCAGATTGCATTTAAGAAGTATAGTATTGTGCAGGATGTCTGGAGCATGGAATGGGCTAAGAATAACGGGTTTGAGTATTTTATAAAAGCCTTCTCTAACAGGGATTTTATTTATGCGTTACGCAATACATTAACACTGAATTTGCTGGATTTAATAATTGGGTTTCCCGCTCCTATTATTTTAGCTTTGCTGCTTAACGAATTAGCTTTTAAACGTTTTAAACGCGTGACACAGACAATAGTTTATATGCCTCACTTTTTATCCTGGATTATTATTTCTGGTTTGGCATTACAACTACTTACTCCTACAGATGGCCTTGTTAATATATTCTTAAATCGAATCGGATTGGATTCAATTCCATTTTTAAATAGTCCGGTACACTGGATTGGGACCTATATATTCCTTGGGATCTGGCAAAGTGTTGGCTGGAATACCATTATTTATCTGGCAGCTATTACAGGTATTAATCCTGAACTTTATGAAGCAGCATCTGTTGATGGTGCTTCAAGATTAAAGAAAATCTGGCATATTACAATGCCTGGTTTAAAGCCTACCATCGTAATATTACTGATTATGAGTCTTGGACGTATTTTAGGCAGCGAATTTGACAGACCTTTTGCGCTAAGCAATAAGATGGTTATTGGTGTGTCAAATGTTATTTCCACCTTTGTATATACTTATGGTATCAAAGGATTACAATTTTCACTTGCTACTGCAGTGGGTCTGTTCCAATCGATTATTTGTGTCATTTTCTTACTTATGGCAAATGCCATAGCGAAGAAATTCGGCGAACGTGGTATTTGGTAAAAAGGGGAGGTAAGGTAAATGATTAAATCACAATCTACAAAAATAGGTGATTGGATAGTGGCAATTATTTGCTTCTTTGTAATATTGGTTTGTTTGTTACCCCTTGTGAATGTTTTGGCTCGTTCCTTGAGTTCGGCGGATGCTTTGATCAAGAATCAGGTGCTTTTATTGCCTGTAGGGTTTAATCTGGATGCATATAAAACGGTATTAAGTGACAGTAAATATGTTTGGTCTCTTGGATGGACGGCAATTTTAACAGTTATTTCAACTGTGGTTTCAATGATTATGACAACAATTTGTGCTTATCCACTTATTTATGATAATTTTAAAGGTAAGCGTTTCTTTAATACAGTTATAATACTTACCATGTATTTTAATGCAGGTACGATACCAGGTTATTTATTAATCAAAGATTTAGGATTATTGAATAGTCCTTTAGTACTTGTCATACCTGGGTGTTTAAGTGTATTTAACATGATTATTATGCGAAGTTTTTTGTATGCTATACCAGAAAGCTTAAGAGAATCTGCTCAGATAGACGGTGCGGGCTTTATCCAAATTCTATTGAAAATATATCTGCCCCTTTCAACACCGGTGATTGCAACGCTATCATTATTCTACGCAGTAGGTCGTTGGAATGGATTTTCTGATGCATTAATGTATATGACTAACAGAAAATTTTATCCTATCCAATTACTTCTGTACAATATTTTAAATAATATGATGCAGGTAGAGGTAGCAACCCAGGAAGGGTTTAGTGCTCCTGGTCTTTCTGAAACTTTAAAGGCAGCAACAGTAATGTTTGCTACAGTACCAATTTTATTGGTTTACCCTTGGTTACAAAAATATTTTATTTCCGGTGTTACTTTAGGTGCCGTTAAAGAATAATCGGGTGGTAGACTTACATATGGACGTAATGTGTCAAAATATATATCAAAAACAAGGAGGTTACTTATGAAAAAGTTTATATCTATTTTGTTAGTTTGCACAATGCTTGTTAGTTTAGCTGGATGCAGTAACAAAAAGCAGGCATCTAACACAGATAAACCTGCAACTGCAACCACACAGGAGAGTCAATCTGGGGATAAGACTACACCTACCGAAGAACCAAACAAAGAAAATGCTGAAATTGTTGATGGTAAGTTTACAGAAACGAGAAAAATCACTGTGGAAGTATTTGACCGTGGTAATGATGGTGGTTCTAAACCAGAAGATAACTTCTATACAAACTACATCAAAGAAGGCATGTTGCGAGATCATAATGTTGAAGTAACATTTGTACCAGTTCCACGTTGGACAGAAGTAGAACAAATCAATAATTTATTAGCTGCTGGCGATGCACCTGATATTTGTCTTACTTATGATTATTCAACCATTCAGACCTATGCAAATATGGGTGGTGTAACAGATTTATATTCTTATGTAACTGATAATAAGGATTTACTCCCTAACCTATGGGGTTGGTTACAAGAATCTAATATTTACTGGGATAAAGATCCTGAAACAAATGAGTTATGGGCGATTGAAGCACGTCTTGCTAACTCCTCCCGTATTAATACATTTGTACGTGAAGATTGGTTAAAGAAATTAAATATACCAGAACCTACAACAATAGAAGAGTTTGAAGCTATGTTAAAAGCATTTAAAGATAATGCAGCTACCCTTCTTGGAGCAGAAGCAGATAAAATGATACCTTTCTCTATCAGTTATGATATAGGTTGGAGAGCAGATCATTTATTAGCATCTTTTGTACCAAATGCAATTACAGAAAAAGATAAATATGTAAATGGTTTTGATGATAGAAAATTATTATTTCCAGGAATTAAAAGTGGTGTCCAAGAGTTAAATAAATGGTACAACGAGGGATTAATCTGGAAAGACTTCCCATTATATGGATCTGGAGATCCAACAGAAGATAACATGATGAAAGCCGGTTATGTTGGCGCATTCATGCATAACTGGGATTACCCTTACAGAAATGGTGATGATAGCATTAACAACAACTTAAAGAGACTTGTTGGTGAGGATGCAGGTTATGTGGCTGTAATGCCATTTAAAAATGATGCAGGCACTTATAAGAAATTCCTCCCAGGACCTGTTGACCGTAAGATTTTCTTCCCTGCAACTAACGATGAACCTCTAGCTTCTGTATTATATTTAGATTGGATTAGTAAACTTGAAAATCGTATGTTCCTCCAAATTGGTGAAGAAGGCGTTACTCACGAAAAAATGGAAGATGGCAGTGTTAAAACCATTGCTGCAACTGGAGATAAAATCATGAATTCTCCAAGTAATATTGACTACACAATTACAATCAATGGCTTAGACCTGGGAGATAAAGATTTAACAGTGAAATCAATAGCACTTAGCTATGTTGGAGTTGATCCTAGTTATATTGAACAGGCTTACAAATACTCCACCTATGATGGTGACTATGGGAAACAGTACAATTTTGGTGCAATCACATCAGAAGAAGGTATGGGACCTGCTTTAAGTGAAAAACGAGATACATTATTAACACAATCAGTAGTTGCAACAAGTGATAAATTCGATTCAGTATTTGATGGTGGTTTAAATGACTACTTAAGTTCTGGAGGTCAGGCTATCATTGATGAACGTATTACTGCCTGGGATAAAATAATGAAATAGATCCCTGTTAATTCTATATGTTACATAAAGGGGTTCGTGCTAATTGCGGACCCCTTTCATTTACACTGGGTGAAGTAAAGAATCAACCAAATATTCTTTGGTGTGATATGACCCATACCAAGGTAACCGGAGAAAGTAGCCTAGCAGGTTTCTGCCGGTTTCATCATGATAGAAAAAGGAGTAAGCATAAATGTCTGAGTTAGTTAGAGATACACAGAAAAACAAACAATTTAGAGAGAGAGCGGTTGAGCTTGTAAGTCAAATGACATTGGAGGAAAAGGTATTTCAGATGCTACACACTGCTCCTGAGATAAAGCGCTTAGGCATTAAGGCATACAACTGGTGGAATGAAGGACTTCACGGAGTTGCAAGAGCCGGGGTCGCTACTGTATTTCCACAGGCAATAGGCCTTGCAGCAACATTTAATGAGGATTTATTGGAAGAAGTAGCGGATGGGATTTCAACGGAAGCCAGAGCCAAATTTAATATGCAGCAGGAATTTTTGGATACCGATATTTATAAAGGATTAACTTTCTGGGCTCCCAATGTAAATATTTTTAGAGATCCAAGATGGGGCAGAGGTCATGAAACCTATGGAGAAGATCCTTACCTAACAAAACGATTAGGTATTCGATTTATAGAAGGTTTACAAGGACACGATGAAAATTACATGAAAGTAGCTGCATGTGCGAAACATTTTGCAGTACATTCTGGTCCTGAAGATGTTAGACATAGCTTTAATGCAAAGGTCTCAAAGCAAGATTTGTATGAGACATATTTACCGGCATTTGAAGGTTGTGTAAAAGAAGGTAAGGTTGAAGCGGTTATGGGTGCCTATAATAGAACCAATGGAGAACCTTGCTGCGGAAGTAAGACTTTATTAAGTGATATACTTAGAGAAAAATGGGGATTTGAAGGCCATGTTGTCTCAGATTGCTGGGCTATTAAAGATTTTCATGAAAATCATAAGGTAACAGCAAGTCCAGTAGAATCAGTATCTCTGGCAGTACAAAACGGTTGTTACATTAACTGTGGAAGTATATTTCTTTATTTAACAGAAGCTGTAAAACAAGGGTTACTAACAGAAGCGCAAATTAATCAAGCCGTCATTCGATTATTTACCACAAGAATGAAATTAGGGTTATTCGATGAAAAAGATCAGGTGCCTTTTAATAAGATTACATATGACATAGTAGATTCACCTTACATGCGTAAATTGAATTTAAGAGCTGCTAAAGAATCTATCGTACTTCTTAAAAATGATAAGAACTTATTGCCATTAAATAAATCAGAGATTAAAAACATTGGTGTCATTGGGCCCAATGCTAATAATAGAAAAGCACTCATTGGTAATTATGAAGGCACTGCTTCTAGATATGTTACTGTATTAGAAGGGATTCAAGATTATGTGGGAGATGATATTACAGTCAGATATTCAGAAGGCTGCCATTTATTTAAGAATAAAATCAGTGGACTTGGTGTTGAAAACGACAGAATTGCAGAAGTAAAGGGTGTATGTAAAGAAAGTGATATAGTTATTGTATGCCTTGGTCTGGATTCTGGATTAGAAGGTGAAGAGGGTGATATGGGCAACCAGTTTGCCAGTGGTGATAAACCAAATCTTAACTTACCGGGACTTCAAGAAGAGGTTCTAAGAACCATATATGAAAGTGGAAAACCAGTGATTTTGGTTATGCTGTCCGGTAGTGCATTGGCTGTTAAGTGGGCGGATGAACATATACCTGCAATAATGCAAGGGTGGTACCCTGGTGCATTAGGCGGAAGAGCAATTGCTGAAGCTATCTTTGGTGAATTTTCTCCGGAAGGTAAGCTTCCAGTAACTTTTTATAATACAACGGAAGAATTACCGGATTTTACCGACTATGCTATGAAGAACCGTACTTATCGTTATATGGAACGTGAAGCGTTATATCCTTTTGGATACGGTTTGTCCTATTCAGACTTTATGGTAACGAATATTCAAATAGATACGAATCATATCACTGAACAGGGGATTGGGGTAATGGCTACAATCAAAAATACTGGCGGTATGGCTGCCAGCCAGGTGTTGCAGATTTATGTAAAAGCAAATAGGGATAATACACCTAACCCACAATTAAAAGGCTTTCAAAAAGTATACTTAAAACCCCAAGAAGAAAAAGAGATTCACCTGACGCTGCCTATTGATGCTTTTGCTTTATATAATGAAGAAGGTAAAAAAATGGTTTATAGAGGTGAGTATACCTTATTTGTGGGTACTTCCCAACCAGATAGCAGAAGTTACAAACTCCTTGGAAAAGAATCCAAGAAATTTACAGTGCTATCTGCAGAAGAAAAAGAACTGGATTAACAACTATCATTCCTGTGATAGAATCATGATAGGGTATTAGGAAGAGATAAAGGAGAAGGATATGGAATACACCAATGGATGGCTTGAATATGGTCGGTTGATTGATAAAAGTGAACTAGAGATTGTGCTCTATTGTAATAGTGAAGATATAATTCTGCAACATGGAATAGAGGAGCTGGATAAAGGTATGCAGGGAATATACGGTGTATCCCCTGTTATTGTTCAGGACGTGAAGCGTTACGATCAAGGTGTTACCGGTATCAGGCTGCAGTTGGAGGAGACTTCAACCTATGAGAAGGAAGAATATGGGATTGAAATCCATCGTGGAAAGGGCACAATAGAGGCAAGTACTTCTGTGGGTATTCTGTATGGTGTATTTTCGCTTTTAAGAACCCTGCAGACCAATCAGGTTCTGGAATTTGATCAGTGGTCTTACAGCGAGAGAACGAAACCTTCAAATCCTCTTCGTATGATTAATCATTGGGATAATATGGATGGCAGTATTGAAAGAGGATATGCAGGCAATTCTTTCTTTTTTCAAGATAAAAAGATTCTTATCAATGACAGAACCAGAACCTACGCAAGATTAATTGCCTCAGTTGGTATTAATGGGGTTGTTATCAATAATGTAAATGTGAAAGACTCCGCGACAGAACTCATTTCTCATAGATACTACGAAAAGGTAAAAGTCTTGTCTGAATTGTTCTATTCATATGGAGTGAAACTATATCTGAGTGTGAATTTTGCTGCGCCTATTGAACTTGGTGGACTTACAACCTCTGATCCATTAGATACAGAAGTCTTAAATTGGTGGAAACAAAAGGCCGGGGAGATCTGGAAGCATGTACCCTTACTTGGTGGTTTTCTCATAAAAGCCGATTCTGAGGGCAGGCCCGGACCTTTTACCTACGGCAGAACCCATGCAGATGGTGCTAATATGTTAGCCAGAGCATTAAAACCCTATGGGGGAATAGTAATCTGGAGATGTTTTGTGTATAACTGCAGACAGGATTGGAGAGATACAAAAACCGACAGAGCAAAAGCCGGCTATGACAATTTTATGCCTATAGATGGACAATTTGATGATAATGTCATTCTGCAGATAAAAAATGGACCAATGGATTTCCAGGTAAGAGAACCTATTTCACCATTATTTGGTGGTTTAAAACATACGAATATGATACTGGAGGTACAAATTGCTCAGGAGTATACAGGACAGCAAAAACATGTATGTTATCTCATTCCCTGGTTTAAAGAAATACTGAATTTCAACACCCATTGTCATGGAAGTCTGGGCCATGTAAAAGATATTATTAGCGGTAAAACCTATCATAATATCAATTGTGGAATTGCGGCTGTGACAAATACAGGGGATGATATGAATTGGACAGGACATGATTTAGCCCAAGCCAATCTTTATGGTTTTGCAAGACTGGCTTTTGATATGGAGTTATCAGCAGAAACAATAGCAAAAGAATGGATTATACAAACTCTGGGCAATGTTGCTGTAGTAATGAAGAATGTGCTTCACATACTAGAGAAATCCTGGCTTACCTATGAGAAATATACCTCACCCCTTGGAATTGGCTGGATGGTAAAACCCCATTTTCACTATGGACCAGATGTCGATGGTTATGAGTATGACAGGTGGGGAACCTATCATAGAGCCAATCATACTGGAATAGGTGTTGACAGAACCAAAAATGGAACAGGGTATTGTTCCCAATATAATGAGCCCTTGGCTTCTATGTATGAATCCATCAAGACTTGCCCGGAAGAACTACTTTTATTTTTCCATCATGTGAAATACGATTATAGATTGTCAACAGGAAAAACAGTGATACAGCATATTTATGATACTCATTTTGAGGGAGCTGGGGAGGCTATGGATTTTCTGACATTATGGAAAGAACTAGAGGGTATCATGGATGCAAAGGTTTATGAAAGAGGTCTGGTAAGATTTCAACATCAAAGTGACCACGCTATGGAATGGCGGGATGTTATCAATTCTTATTTCCTGCGTAAGAGTGGCATCAAGGATGAAAAAGAAAGAATGATTTATGAATAAACCGGGAGGTTTCATGAATGGATATGAAAGAGCTTAGGCTGGCACCAATTTTCTGTGATGGCATGGTTTTACAAAGAGATCAGGAAAATATCATCTATGGAACGGATCAAGTGGCAGATGTTGTTACAATGATTTTCATGGAAAGAGAATATAGTGCAACGACAGATGGGGAGGGTAGATTTTCTATTAGACTTCCGAAAGTTCCTGGAGGGGGGCCTTATGAGCTTACTGTAAAAGGCAGTAGACTTATAATAATTTCAGATATTTTATTTGGTGATGTTTATTTGCTGGCTGGGCAGTCCAATATGGAATTACCATTAAGAAGGGTATTGGATGTATCGGAAGAGGAAATTAAGAGAACGAATGAACCGAAAATAAGGCAGTATTTACTTCCTGCCAGTTATCAGTATTTTGGAGCCAATGAGTATATGTATTCCAGTCCCTGGAAAAAAGCGCAGGGTGAGGATTTGTTGGGATTTAGTGCGGCAGGCTATTTCTTTGCCAAAGAAATCAAGGATACCTATCAAGTACCAATTGGATTAATATTGGCAGCAGTTGGTGGTTCTTGTATTGAAGCCTGGATGAGTAAAGAATCTAATGAAAAATTTTCAAGAATTGATAAAAGAGTCAAAGATTTTTACGATATAAATCTTTTTCATGAATTTATGACAAGCCAGCAGGAAATATCTAATAAATGGCTGAGAGAAATTGAGGAAGAAGAAGCTAAGGTTTCAACTGACGATTATAAAGAGTGGAAGACTTGTATGGTACCGGCACTGGTTTCTGACTATAGTGACCAGCCTTTTCAGGGCAGTGTATATTTATGTAAGGAAATTAATATATCCGATGTACCAACAGACGCAGATGCAAATATATATATGGGAACAATCATAGATTCTGATTGTATCTGGATAAACGGTCAGCTAATCGGCAGAACGGAATATCGGTATCCTCCTAGAAAGTATAACATACCAAAAAATGTACTTAAAAGGGGCAGTAATCAGATTTTAATACGTATAGTAATTAACAGAGGGAATGGTGGAACCATTAAGGGAAGACCTTATTATATAAGTTATAATAATAAGCAGATTAGTCTGGAAGGAAAGTGGCATTACCAAATAGGTAAAGCGTCCAAGATTCCCATGCCAGAGATGCAATTCCCAACTCGTTTCCCTACAGGTTTGTTTCATACTGCTATTGTTCCGCTATCGCAGATAGGGTTAAAGGGAATCTTGTGGTATCAGGGGGAATCCAATACCTTGGAACCTAAGGAGTATGGTGAAAAATTCAAGGAAATGCTTCAAAGTTGGCGAGATATCTTTGGCAAAGAAATACCATGTATTTATGTACAGCTTCCCGGCTATCAAGAGCCATTAGATAATCGGGAGGACACCGGATGGGCTGAAATTAGGCAACAGCAATTACAAAATCTATCCATGAATCAAGTGGCTATGGTAGTTACTTTGGACTTAGGAGAATATAACGACTTGCATCCTCAGAATAAAAAAGGTGTGGGTGTGCGTATGGCAAATGCTGCCAAACATCTTATATACGCCGAGGATAATTTCTTTAGTGGACCAATTCCAAGGAAAGGTTATGTGAGCGGTCATACAGTATGTCTGGATTTTGATTATTTAGAGGACTCAGGGGAAGAAGAACAGTTAATTCATAATTTTGAATTGGCTGGAACGGATCACAAATTTTATGCTGCATATGCTGTTAGAAAAGGTGCTACATTAATGATAACCTGCGACATTGTATCAACTCCTTATTATGTCCGATATGCTTGGCGGGATAATCCTGAAAACATTAATTTTTATAACCATGCTGGATTGCCAGCTGCAGGCTTTTGTATGGAGCTTTCTTAATCCAGGTATAGGGGCTGTCGCACTAAATGTGCGGCGCCCTTTTTACATTTATGATGTTTATCAC
>DALYNO010000027.1:0-16897 GCA_031975295.1 Anaerocolumna sp.
GGTGTCACTGATGTGACAGCGCGTCAGCGCTAGAGTCTGGCGAGCCAGACTCTTTCATGTTTTAAGTGTTAAGTAATTTAGAAGTTACTTTAACTTCTCAAAAGGGATATGCTGTAAGTATATGTCATAGAGTAGGGGCGTGGCTTAGCTTGTGCCTAAAGCTGTCGATAAGTTAATGAAAAATGTGTTTCCAGTATCTTGAAATGGTAGATTGCTGTGCTATAATGAAGTAGATGTAAATAAATTACAGAATGAGGAGGAAGAAAGATGCACGAAACAAGGTATATGATATCAGAAGCCTCAAAGCGTATAGACGTTGAACAACATACACTTCGTTACTGGGAGGAAGAACTTACATTACATATACCAAGGAATGAAATGGGACACAGATACTATAGAGAAGAAGATATTGAAATGCTTAAGGCAGTAAAAATCTTAAAAGAACAAGGATATCAACTACGGGCTATTAAGATGCTATTGCCTGAGATTCAAAAGCTTAAGAATTTAGATAAAGAGGATATGAATAAAATTAAGCAGGAATGGGACAAGAAGTACCTAGAAGCCATTAACAGAGAGGAAACTGCCAGTGAGGTCACCACAAGCATTGGCAAAGAAGTATATCCTATGGAAAATACAGGTTTAAAGGAAAAACAAGGGGATGTAATGCTTACTAGATCCATGGAAAAGGTAGATCAGTTCAGAACCATTATGAGCAATCTGATAACGGATGCTTTATCAGATAATAATGAAATACTAGCGGAAGCTGTAAGTGAAACTGTATCCAACAATGTAATAAAAGAAATGGACTATTTGCTTAGGATAAAAGAAGAAAGAGAAGAAGAAAGATATAAACAGTTTGACAGGACGCTTAGAGAAATACAATCAGGCAGAACAGAGGCTGCGGCTTCCAGATTTGATAATAAAAAGAGAAAAAAGAAAGTATTTCAAAAAAAGAATAGCTATACATTTTAAAAATAGACTGTTGTTAGCGGGATATACCTGTTACAACAGTCTGTTTTCTTGCATATATTAAGCTTCAATAGCGCCTGTAGGACATGTAGCAGAACAAGCACCACAATCAAGACAGGCATCAGCGTCAATTTCAAAGTGAACTGAACCTTCAGAAATTGCTCCAACTGGACATTCTCCAGCGCAAGCGCCGCAGCTAATGCATTCATCTGTAATAGTATAAGCCATTGATATGTACCTCCTTTATGATTTTATCAATCTTCATTTTAATATAAAACAGTATATAATACAAGCTAAAATTATAATAAAAATAACTGATATTAATTCTTATTTAGGTTATAATTACTGGCTTGACGTACCTTTATGAAAGGATTATAATAAAAATACTAACAAATAGATAAACTAACTGTTAAGTTTAAGATAAACAAAAGGAGGAATCAAAATGGCACAAGTATCAAAAGATATGACCATCGGTGAATTAATTATGTTTGATGAAGGTATTGTACCTATTTTAATGGCTTCAGGAATGCACTGTATTGGTTGTCCATCTTCACAGGCAGAATCTTTAGAAGAAGCTGCTATGGTTCATGGAATGGATGCAGACCAGTTAATGTCAACTATTAATGAATATTTAGAGAACAAATAATATAAAAAAGCAGATCTTGTATCATTCATTTAGATGCAAGATCTGTTCTTTGTTTAGGTTATTTATTTTTTACATAGCAGAAAGTACTTGAACTGCTTTATCTTTAATAAGTATTTCAAAGTGTTCCTCATAATAATAAGGACTCGCATAAGTTGTAACTTCAGATTTACCGTATTCAGAGATAATGTTACAAATCTTGTTAAATTCTTCCGGTGTATGGCCAGATTTATTAATGATCAGATAATATAATGATGTGGAAGGATTTTTGTATAGACTATTATGACCGCTGTAATAGGAAGCAATCACATTGGATAGCTTGGTTACATCATCTAATGTTTTAAATGAAAATACTTTTAATAAGTTCGTTTGATAAGAAACACTGTTTGTTTCTGTTTTTTCTTCTTTAGGTTCTTCTTTGTTAATGGATAAAGCCTCTGCTAAAGGAACGAAGTCTTCTGCTTCATCAGTAGGGGTATTACCAAGCAAGTCATCCATTTGTCCAAAGGAATTTATAATCTCATCTGCATAAGAATCATCGGAGTCGTCATCATATAAACTGTCTGAATCATCGGAGTCCGGGGAGAACTTAGAAAAGCGAGTGTCCAATTCGTCAGGATCTTCAACCTTAGTAATAACTAGAATCAAACATTCTGGAGATACCGGAATGGCTTCTATCATTAAGGGAATATCCTCAGCTTCAAAACCAAATTCATAATTTGCCTGCTGCATCATATCTCGAAACAGTGCCTTAGCTTTTTCAGTTCCATAAGCAAGTTCGCTGATTCGTAATTCTCGATCCACTAAATCATCTCTGCTTAAAGTACAGCGAATCTGGCGTTCGCTAATTTTCTCTATCTTCATAGAATCACATCCTTTTCTATGTGCTGGCATGCATATAAATAATAAAGTGTTGCAACATGATATAGAACAAGGAAAAATGCTACTATAGCGATGTTGTAAACAAAGTATAATTTAAATAACTTAGATAGTCAAGTGATTTTTTATACCATAAGTCTTGGTATTTTGTAATGTTTTGAAACATTTATGCTCCCATTCTAGTTAATAAAAATAAGTTTATTTCAGATATTTACCTTTTAGAAGAATTTTTAATATCTGTTTTCAGTATATGCGAAAATACTGTAAACTTTACAGTGAGTTTATAGGTTATTTTTATCTACTAAGAAGACCATTGTTCAAAATCACCAAGGTTGGTTCATAAGTTTGTGAAAAGAGACGAATAGAAATTAATTGAGGATTACCATATATTTGGGTATAATCATAAGTAGGAGTATTTGATATTTTCCCGATGCAAACAAACAGAAAGGAGACAATGGAAGAACCGGTTTGGTTATCAAAGTATAAAATCATAAAAAGGTTAGGTGGAGGCGCTAGTGGAGATGTATTTTTAGCCAAACACATAATGCTGAATGATTTAAGAGCAATCAAAAGAATTAGTAAAACAAATCCCATATATAAACAGCTTCTATTAGAGGCTAATATTCTTAAAAATCTATCCCACCCTTGTATCCCATGTATCTATGATTTAGAAGAGGATTTAGAGTACTCTTATATTATAGAGAGTTATATGAAGGGTCAATCTTTAAAAGAATTTTGTGAAGTTAAAAAATATCTGAATGAAAATCTCATTATATCTATTGGAATTCAATTATGTGATTTACTCTTGTATCTATATGCACTGGACAACCCTATATTATATCTGGACTTACAACCTGCCAATATTATCATTGATAAAAATGTAGTAAAATTGATTGATTTTGGCGCAGCGATTTTTAGAAATGAGCCTGATATGAGAAGTGCTTCATTAGGTACAAAATATTTTACGCCCCCAGAAGCCTATACAAGGCTTAAACCCGACGAAAAAGCAGATGTATATGGAATAGGTGCACTTTTGCGCTATCTGATACAGGGGACAATCAATACTACAAATAAGAAAAGGTTTGTTAAAAATAAAGGAAATAGCTACTCCAAAGAACTAAATACTATTATATGTCAATGTACTAGATATCAACGTATATTTCGTATACCCTCAGTAGCCGTACTTAAGAATAAACTCTGTAAACTAAATCGGATAAGCTCAGGTGGAAATTCAATATCAAATAAATCCTTAATCATTACGGTCTGCGGGGCACAAAAAAGAATAGGAACCACACATCTGGCTATATTAATTACTTCTTATTTAGACACTTTGGGTATGGATGGATATTATGCTGAAGAAAATGAAAACAATCATATGGTATTCTATCTGAAAGAGAAGGTGGCTAAAAGAAACATAAATGGTATAGTCCGTGTTGGCAACTGTAACATACTTCCTAAATCCTATCTGTTACATAGGCCAGATACTATCTTAGGAGTCATAATTAGGGATCATGGTGTCATAACTGCTGAGAATAAGATAGATTTTTTAAAGGGAGATATAAAACTCTTAGTAGTTGGGGCAAAAGAATGGGAATTAAAAGCTAAAAAAATGGCTGAAAATTTATTAGATGAGAGCAAGGAGGTAATATATTTATATAATTTTCTAGATGGTTACCAGTTTGGTGAGCAATTAAAGGGTGTTCAAAGTGAAAATAGATATAGGATTCCCTATGCACCAGACCCTTTTTATAAACCTGGAAATGAGTACCTTGATGATTTCTTGTGGAATATCACCCATATAGATTCCCATTAGAGGAGCAGACTATGTTAAAAGGCATTATGCAGAGAATCCAATATAACAAAAGAAAAGGTAAGTTTATAGTTGGTGTTTGCAGCACTCATCCTGGTGCTGGCGCTACTCATTTTTCCATGTTACTGGCCACGTATTTCAGTGAATGGCTGGGATTAAAAACGGCGTATATTGATTTTAGAGACAGGGAAGTAATTGGTTATCTAAAGAAATATTTTCGGGGAAATAAGGAGAAGGGCACATATGATCATAATTTTACAGTGGGCAGAATTACCTTTTATAACAAGGAGCAGCTATATAAACTATCTGAAATTATAGGAGGGGATGACGATTGTATCATTCTAAATATGGGGCATCAATTTATGGAACACAAAAATGAGTTTCTTCGCTGTGATATAAAAATAATAATAAGCAGCCTTGCCATCTGGAAACAAGATAAGTTAGACCTATTCGTGCATGGCTTTGAGGATTCTCTTATTAGAAAGGACTGGAAGTATGTAATCCCTTTTGTTGATGAGAAGAGTCTAAAAGAAGGAATGGGTAGATATCATATTAACTTATGGCAAATGCCTTATGAACCAGATCCCTTTACCATCAATACCGGAGTAGTAAAATTCTTTGATAGGCTACTGCAAAAATAATATAGTAAACTTCACAAAATGATAAAGCATCCTATTTATATTCTTTTAACAGCACCAGTTTGTTAGGAAAGTTTATACATATCACACACCTCTTTATCCGTATAATAATTTGCTACAAACATTCATGTAAATTGAAATTAATCTGATGGCCTGTCACTTTTACGTATCCTCAATACCTGGCAGGCGGTTTCACTATACTGATATCTACACAGGAGTATAAATAGGAAAGGGGCAGCTGATTTTCATTGGCTGCCTTTTTATCTAAATATGGATAAATCTACAATAAAATACCTTTTTATTATAATTCCATGGAATTTTTTAATGACTATAATGCATTTGGGTGCTATAATAAATTAGTATGGTTAGGAATCATTCATAAGAGAAGGTAGACAATTTATCTCCAAGCAAAAACGGAAAGACTTTGATAACTTAAGCTAGAATGGAGATAAAAGTGAATATTAGGAGGAATGTATGTCAGGACATAAAAGGATTTCCATTATAGGAACAACTGTGATTTTACTTATAATAATAACAGCTGGTGCAATTGCACTGATTAATAAATTTACTCCAAGTGATAAAGTTATGCCATTAACAGACTACTATAAAGTTAGGACTGATGAAGTCTTAGTGATTATGCAGGATAGGATCTATGATCAAAAAGGTTTACTGGCAGATGGACATGTTTATATAGATTACGAAACAGTTAAAAGTACATTCAATAAAAGATTTTATTGGGATAGCAATGAAGAAATACTAAGTTATACTACACCTGAGGAAGTTATCACCTCTGAACCAGAACAGTCAGTTTATCATTCCAATGGCGAAGAAAAGACATGGGATTATCCTATGGTAAAAATGAATAAGGATATAGTATATATTGCCTTGGATTTTGTGGGTCAATACTCAGATATGGAATTTCATTTTTATGAGAATCCTAACAGAGTTGTAATTTCATATCTATGGGGAGATTATCTGTTTACTAATGTAAAAAAATCAACACAGCTTCGTTACGAACCTAATATAAAAAGTGATATCTTAGCAGAGTTAGCAGTAGGTGATTTGCTTACCTATGTGGACACAAGTGAAACATCGGGCAATCATTTTAGTAAAGTAATGACTGTGGATGGGGTAATTGGTTATGTAAAAAACAGCCATGTGGAGGAATCCCAGTATAAAACCTTAGAAAGTAAATTTGTTCCCAAAGCGTATTCTCATATTTCTATGGATGAGGATGTTAATTTGGTATGGCATCAAGTAACAAACATGGATGCCAATAATAATCTTTTGCAACTATTAGATAAAACAAAGGGTGTGAATGTAGTATCTCCTACATGGTTTTCCTTAACTGATAATGAAGGAAATATATCTTCCATTGCAGACAAAAAATATGTGGAAAGAGCACATGAAAATGGAATTCTGGTGTGGGCATTGGTGGATGATTTTAATACAGAGGTGGATAAATTAAAATTATTATCCAGCACAAAAAGCCGTAGTCATTTAGTGCAGGAATTAATGTCTAAAGTGGAAGAATACAACCTGGATGGTATTAATATAGATTTTGAAAAAGTTCCACAGAATGGTGGAGAACATTTTATTCAGTTTATTAGAGAATTATCTGTAAGCTGTCGTAGAGAAGGTGTTGTGTTAAGTATAGATAATTATGTGCCAGCAAGCTATAATGCGTTTTATGACTGGAATGAACAAGGTGTGGTAGCTGACTACGTTATTGTTATGGCCTATGATGAACATTATGCAGGTTCTGAAGTTAGCGGGTCTGTATCCTCTCTGGGTTATGTTCAAAATGCAGTTACAGAAATTTTAAAGAGCGTACCTAAGGAAAGAGTGATTATGGGACTTCCTTTTTACACCAGGTTATGGAAAGAAGAAACTGGTGATGATGGAACCCTTACTATAACCAGTCAGGCCTATGGAATGCAGACAGGTCAGGATATGCTTAAGCAAAATGGCGGTACACCTAGCTGGGATGATGCAACAGGGCAGTATTATGGTGAATATACGCTGGATAATGCCATATATAAAATATGGCTTGAAGAAGAAGAGTCTATAGAAAAGAAGCTGAAAGTTGTTACAGATGCAGAGGTAGCTGGTATTGCAGGTTGGAAGCTTGGACTTGAGAAACCAGAAATTTGGGATGTAATTACAAGATATGTTAATCATTAGCTTATTCTAGCTGACAGATTTATTTCATAGAATAGAGTAAGGATAAATCGGTTGGTATAGAAGTTGAGTAAAAAATATGGTGTTTTTAAAAATTATTTTCATATTGTTTTCCTACTAATGATTTGTTTGGCAGTCTCCACCCCGGATAACTCAGTAATTGATGTTTTGCGTACAGGGGGACATACCAAAATTAAGAAAGAAACCATTGTAATTGATCCAGGTCATGGTGGCAGAGATCCAGGAAAAGTTGGCATTAATAATACCCTGGAAAAAGATATAAATCTGAAAGTAGCCCTTAAATTAAAGTCCTTGTTGGAGCAAAATGATTATAATGTGGTCTTGACCAGATCAGATGACATTGGTTTATACAGCGAAGGTGACTCAAACAAAAAAGTTTCAGATATGAAGAAACGAGTTGAGATAATTAATAGCAGCAATGCAGTACTTGCCATTAGCATACATCAGAATAGTTTTACCATGGAGGAAATAAGGGGTGCTCAGGTATTTTATTATGCATCCTCAGAGGCTGGTAAGGAGTATGCAAATATTTTACAAGATCAATTAAAGAGAACTTTAAATGATGGTAATAAAAGGCAGGCTAAAGGTAATGATGCTTATTATATGCTTAAAAAGGCGCAAGTTCCAATTGTAATTATAGAAGGTGGATATTTATCAAACAATGAAGAAGCACAGTTATTAAATACCGAGGAATATCAGGGAAAAATGGCTTGGGCAATTCATTTGGGAATTATTAAATACCTTAATTATCAAAAAGCAAATGAAATAAAGCAGTAGTAATATTTACATCTTAGTGCTATAATAGCGAAGAATTCAATATAAAATACAGAAAGAAAAGCCACAGAAGGATTCTTTCAACCTTTTTTTAGTGACGAATATAGTGGTGTATGATGAAAACAGAAATTGTAAAAGTGGAAAACAATGAGATAGAAAAAGAAGGTCTGAAAAGGGCAGTACAGATTCTAAGAGATGGGGGATTGGTTGCTTTTCCTACAGAAACGGTATATGGGCTAGGTGGAGATGCCTTAAATAAAAGTGCTGCAGGAAAAATTTATGGTGCTAAGGGCAGGCCCTCTGATAACCCTTTGATAGTCCATATAGCAGATTTAAAGGCCTTAGAAGATTTGACAGAGTACTGTCCTGAAAATGGTCTTAAGTTAGCAAATGCATTTTGGCCTGGTCCTTTGACGCTTATCTTTAAAAAAAGCAGTATAGTTCCTGATAGCACAACAGGTGGCCTTGATTCCGTGGCAATCAGAATGCCTAGTCATCCGATAGCCTTAGAATTAATGAAAGCCTCAGGTCTTTATCTTGCAGCCCCAAGTGCCAATCTATCCGGTAGACCAAGTCCAACAAATGCAGAACACGTTATAGAGGATATGTTTGGTGTCATTGATATGATTATTGATGGTGGAAAGGTGGATATTGGGCTGGAGTCAACTATCGTTGATTTAACAGGTTCCATCCCCACTGTGTTACGCCCGGGATTTATAACAGTGGAGATGTTAGAAAGTATTGTTGGAGAAGTTCTAATTGATCAGGTAGTTGAGGCTAGGACAGCAGATCCTAATCTGGTTCCTAAGGCACCAGGAATGAAGTATAAACACTATGCACCCAAAGGTGATTTAACCATTTATGAAGGTGAAAGTGAAGCTGTTGTTAGAATTATTAATGAGGCAGCAAAAGAGTTGGTTATAAAAGGCCATAAGGTTGGAATAATTGCTACAAGTGAAACCTGTAATCAATACCCTTTTGGAACCGTTAAGATTATTGGTACCAGAGCAGATGAAACAACCATTGCAAGAGGCTTATTTGAAGTATTAAGAGATTTTGATACAGAAGGCATGGATTATATCTTTGCAGAAAGCTTTGATAGTAAAAGATTAGGACAAGCCATTATGAATCGATTGCTAAAAGCAGCAGGTTATCATATAATAAAAGTGTAGCGTTTTTTCATAAGGAGGTAAGATACATGATAAAGTATGAAAAAATCATTTTTGTTTGTACGGGCAATACTTGTAGAAGCCCTATGGCCGAGACCATATATAAAAGCCTTGAGACAAACAGTGACATAGTTGTTACTTCCAGAGGGCTTGTAGTGCTTTTCTCAGAACCATCAAACCCTAAAGCTGATATTGTGCTAAAAAGTCATAATTTACAGCTGGAAGGGCATAATTCACGACCCTTAAAGAATTCGGATATTGATGAAAACACCCTAATACTGACCATGACAGAAAAGCAAAAACGAAGTGTCTTAGATAATTATAATGGCACAGATAATGTATACACGATCAAAGAATTTGTAGGGGAAAATGGAGATGTAACAGACCCTTATGGCGGTACATTAATTGATTATGAGGAATGCTTTGTTGAGTTGGCAAGATTAGTTAAAAAAACAGTTTATAAGTTGAACGAGGAGGACATAACATGATAGCAATAGGAAGTGATCACGGTGGATATGAGTTAAAGACAGAAATAATGGCACATTTGAAAGAGAAAGGAATCGAATTTAAAGATTTCGGCTCTTATACCAAAGAATCCTGTGACTATCCTGTATATGCAAAAAAAGTAGCAGAATCCATTTTAAATAAAGAATGTAATCTCGGTATTTTAGTGTGCGGGACAGGAATTGGAATCTCTATCACTGCCAATAAAATAAAAGGAATTAGAGCTGCGCTGTGTCACGATGTATTTAGTGCAGAAGCAACTAGACTGCATAATGACGCTAATATTCTTGCTTTGGGAGGAAGAGTAGTAGGTCCTGGCTTGGCATTAAAAATTGTAGATACCTTTTTAGAGACACCTTTCTCAGAAGATGAAAGACATATCAGAAGAATCAATCAGATTGAAGATTAAATATAAATAATAACTATTAAGAGCCGTTAATACGGCTCTTTTTATTTTACATGAAATGAAACATTTTAAAGGGTCATATCCGAAGGTTAAGAGGATAGAGTTTCTCCAATCAAGCAAGGATTGTTCTTGTATAGGATTAGGGTGTCATCAGCCTGTTTAAGGCTGGAATTGAATAAAAGTGTTAGTCCCATATCCACCGCTTGGCATGAGAATGAGTATGTATATTAGCTGTGTTATCAAATACACTCCTATTTTTGTTACCTGAATTTCTCTATTTATTGACTGTGAATGTATAAAATCATGGATTTATGGAATGCTTTAAATAGCTTGTTTACAAAAATTACCACAAAAGACAGTCTATTGGTATCTGACGTATCAGTAATAAGAGCTGTTTAAAGAAATACATAAGGAATTAGTATAGGAGTTAACTTAATATGGAAATCAGAGCAATAAGGAGAAGACAGATTTATAGGGAGCCGTATACGCTAAAGTTCAATCATACATTTCATTATGCTGCATTTAAGAACAAGAATATGAAAAGTCTTTCAGCTGGTAAAAGTGCAGTAATCGTAATAATGAGAGAAGATCAGCTGCCAGAGGTTTTCCTGGATAAATATAATTCTAAAAAGAAAAAGATTCAATTACAATTAAAGGAGTTGTGGTGCCTTTCATCCTGGCAGGAAGAGTTTAATGAAAATATATTTCTGTATCAACAACAGCAAAAACCAGTTTATAAAGAGGCTGTTTATTTCAGTGGAGTGATAAAGGATAGACTAGACAGCAAGGTATTTGATGAAGTTTTTATTTGTTTTAAAACAAAGAAAAGAAATATAGAAGAATTAAACCTACTTAAGATATTTCCTGTAGAACCATCGCTTTCTTTCCTGTTGCCTAAATATTTAGAGAGCATTATTTTTGGTATTTTACTGGAAGCATATGCATCCTGAGGATTAAGACTTTCCTATTAGAGAATTTTGAATAATTATATAAATTATGGAAAGAATAAAAGTGTATCAGGTGTCCCTTGGAGGTATAAAGTTGAAAGCATATAAAACTGAAAATAAAAGAGATAATGGTTTTGTTAAACAAATAAGAAAAATATTAAGTAATAAAAAGTCCCGTATGACTATTTATGTATTAGGTGTTCTATGGATTGCTGTTATTATGCAAGTAACTGTTAATACGTTTATGCTTCCTAAGGGGAGTTTGCTGGAAGCCTTTATAAACACTAATGCAGAGGCATCTTCTTTTGAATTGGAAATGTTTGCAGAATATGGGGCGGACTATCTTAGTGAGGAAGATAGAAAAGAATTGGTAACCTACCTGGCAAGTCAAATTGGACTAAAACCGGATAAAGAGGTTGAAATTGTTAGAAACGGTAAAGAATCGGAAAGCTATATTGAAAAAGTAGGTAAAAATGCCAACACCCTTGTAAAAGTGATAAGTTTAGAGCAAAAAAACAAAGAGGGAATTAAGGGTTTAAAACATTATATTATTGTTAAACTAAAACTTTATGACAATTTGGCGAGTATATTAAACTACAGACAGCTTATAAAGGCTACATTTAAAGAATTAGGTGCCAAAGAAATTGAGACAACAATGCAGCTGACAAGTGATTATAAAGGTAAACTAAATCTTGATAATATGAATATACTAGCTGATAATATGATTAAAAATCTGGATGGAAAAATTGCTTATGCAAATAGAGACGAGAAATTATTCACAATCTATGCATATAGCGGTTTGCTGGATGAATATGTTACCTCTTTAAATACAAAGATTAACATTCATGTTGTTATAAATTATGACGAAGAAACGGATACTACACATGTTTATTTAGGCACACCTGTTATAAATGGTGGTTATTAATAAGACAGAACCAAAACTTTACTTAAAGTGTTCAGTAAATGTTTTGGTTCTGCTTTTTTAGAATACAGAACTCAAATTAAAACCAGCGTTTTCTGCTTCTATAACGTCTACGACGATTTAACATTTCATTATACAATAGGATTTCAGTCATATCCCTTAACCAGTTTTTACCACTGGCATCTTCAAAGAATTCATGATTATTAGAAGTTTTTGGTGGTGATTGCAGGTAAACTTCATCAGATACTGGTCGATCAATGGTAGATAGACTTTCACTGGATACGGAGTTTTCATTTAAGTGAATACATTTTGCATAAATTTTATCAACGATACGACTTAAATAAACTCTGTCTGGATACTCATCAAACATACAACTGCCATCATACTCTAGCTTATCACATTCATCATCAATTTCAGCCAGCATCTTTTTAGCAGTAACAGGATACATCTGCCTCATATAGTCTAAATCCTTATCAGCATCTTCGCTATTATCATAACCGTACAATGGCATCATAGGAACTCCTAAGGGTACATGGTATGGTGTTATATTAGTCATATAGAGTCCATTAGGACCAAAACCACCAAGTTCACTATAATCATAATCGACTTTACTGCTTCCAACGGTATTAGGATTCACATTCTGTGTACGCGGGCCCATGTTAAAAGTGGAGGAAGGCATGGTTGGCGTAGGAATACCAGGCATAGGAAGGGTTGCTGGAGGAATAGAACCAGGTAATGTGCCAGGCATGGTTCTTGGCATAGTGGAGCTAGGCATTGTCATACCAGGCATAGTAGAACGAGGAGTAGTCATGCCAGGCATAGTGGAGCCAGGCATAGTCATACCGGGCATAGTAGTGCCAGGCATAGTCATACCAGGCGTCGTGGAGCCAGGCATAGTCATACCAGGCATAGTGGAACGAGGAGTAGTCATGCCAGGCATGGTAGAGCCAGGCATAGTCATACCAGGCATAGTGGAACGAGGAGTAGTCATGCCGGGCATGGTAGAGCCAGGCATAGTCATACCGGGCGTAGTGGGGCGAGGAGTAGTCATGCCGGGCATGGTAGAGCCAGGCATAGTCATACCGGGCGTAGTGGGGCGAGGAGTAGTAGTACCAGGCATAGTCATACCAGGCATTGTAGTACGAGGCATCGTGGAGCCAGGCGTAGTAGGTACAAAAGTTAAGGGAGCAGTAGAAGGAAATGTACCAGGTGTTCCAGGTATTGTAAGGGTTGGTGTTACAGGTGTAGGTCTGCCGTTTGGCATGGTACCAGAGGTAATAGGAGCAGTCATGGTTCCTGGTCTGATTGGTGGAGTTGTTATATTACCAGGAGTTGTTGGTACAGTTGGTACTACGGTTCCTGGTCTTAATGGTATAGTTGGTGTGTTAGGAGAGGTGATACTAGGAATAGCCGGAATAGTTGCATTAGGTCTTGAAGGAATAATAGGAGAGGTAGTCCCAGGCGTCGTCTGTCGTGGCAAGGTTTGACCTCCGGGCATATTCGGGTTAGTGCTTCCGGAATTAGGTACATTATTAAAGGGATTAAAATTATCCTGCATAGAGCTTATGGGTTTTAAAGACTTATTAGGTACATTCGCGTTGCTGGGAAACGGAGTAAAGGAAGTGCCCATGACATCTGAGTAAAAAGAACTTACTAAGGGCTTATGAGCATGCCCAGAGGATGCACTGGAGAAGGTGGAATAATTAGGTATACCCTGTGTAGATGCAGGTCTAATATCCCGTGCATTATTGTGGAAAGGCTCTGAGTTATCAGAATTGTTGGAAGAATATTCTGGATAGGAATATTTCATTAGAGTCTCCTTAAAGTATCAACATCATTTTATATACAATATATGCATGAGAATCTGAACAGTTCTTAAAGTTTAATGAAGTTTTGAAAAATGATAGGAATATTTTAGTTGGTATGATAGAATATAGGGTGGTAAACTTAGGTTTAATAGAGTCAATTCCTGCTAAATAAAGGGATTATAGGTTGCAGGTTTTGGAAAGGCATGGTTATATGGAACAAAATATTATTTCTACAATTGAAAATAATTTAAATAATGAGTTTATAAATATGATAATTAGTAATCCAGTTAAAAAAACGGAACCTAGTAAAATAAAGGTAAGACAAATAAAGGTAAAAGATGAAGTTGTATATCAAACCTGTGAATATCTAAATAATCAGGTTTTTCATAAAAATGTATCAAAAGCAGAGCTTCTTGATCTTGCAAATGTTTGGCTTGATCATAATATGAGGCAAGTATTTTTAAGAACAACTGCTAAGGATATCACAATATTGATTAGTAAAAAAGGGACAGCTACTATAAAAGTAAAAGAAAATATAGGCGATAAAAAGATAGTAAAGGATTTAAGTCATAATAGAGAAAAAGAATATATCTTAAAAGAGGGAATACAGGTACCTTTTTTAATTGATCTTGGGGTTATGACTGTGGAGGGTAAGATTGTCCGGTCTAAATATGATAAATTCAAACAGATTAATAGATTCTTAGAAATGATTGAAGATATTATACCTTCTTTGAATAAAGAGAAAGAACTAACAATACTTGACTTTGGCTGCGGTAAGTCTTATTTAACATTTGCAATGTACTATTATCTTAAAGAATTAAAAAATTATGATATATCCATAATCGGACTTGATCTGAAAAAAGATGTGATTTATAAATGTAATAATCTGGCAGAAAAGTATGGATATACAAATTTAAAGTTTTTGGTAGGGGATATTTCGTCCTATGAAGGGACTGGTAAGGTTGATATGGTAGTTACGCTTCATGCCTGTGATACAGCCACAGATTATGCCCTCTATAAAGCATGCCTATGGGAAGCAGATGTAATACTATCTGTACCTTGCTGTCAGCATGAATTAAATGGTCAGGTGCACAATGAGACGCTAGAGCCCATGCTAAAATACGGCCTTATAAAGGAAAGGTTTGCAGCGTTGGCTACGGATGCATTAAGAGCGCAAACCTTAGAATTAATGGGATATAAGACTCAAATATTAGAATTTATTGATATGGAGCATACGCCGAAAAATATTCTCATACGTGCAGTTAAGAAAAAAAGTTTAAATAAGAGGGCGGGGGGTAAACTATTAAATAAAAGTAATGAAATTCAATTAAAAGATTATGAAAACTTAATTGGGTTTTTAGGTGTAAACCCCACACTGCATAATTTGCTAAAAGAGTATATAGTACCTATAAATAGCGAGGATGAGGATTTATGTTAAAATTTCTGTACAGAGGAATTATATTATTGTGTATTTTTGCTGGTGCCTTTTTTTACTTTTCTAAGGACATGAAGGAAGAAATACCTGAGATGCAGCAAACCATAAAAATGGATAAAACAACATTTCCCATTTTGACCATAAGACTAGGAGATGAGTATCTCAACGTATTACATGGTTATAGCAATAATCTAAATGCTAATATGGTTAGAGAATCCATAACCCCTATTGATAGTAATCAAAATATTGATGCAGTAATTGATGGCAAAGGAAACGATGTAAAGAGGGTTATTTATGAGCTTCGTAATGTAAGTGATAATAAGCTTATAGAAACCAATACAATTAACGCACTTGAAAAAGAAGGGGAGTTAAAAACTGCCAGAATAAAATTCAAAGAAACCTTAGCAGAAAATACGGAGTATGCCGTTAAAATTACCCTCATTACCAGTGAGAGTAAAAAAATGAATTACTATACCAGAGTAAAGAAAATAGATGAAGTTTATTTTAAAGAAAAAATAGATTTCGTAATGGATTTTCATAATTCCATTATGGATAAAGAGAAAGCACAAGATATCATTGCATATCTTGAACCTCAATCCAGTGCCGATAACACGTCCCTTGCTTATGTAGATATTCACTCTAGTTTTGACTTAATTAGCTGGGGAAACCTAAAACCCCAGGTAAAGGGAGAAATTGTTCCCATTATTAATGAAATCAATACAGATACAGCATCCGTATCTCTTAATTATATAATATCGGGTGAGACTGATACAGGTGAAGAGTTATATTCGGTAAAAGAGTTTTATCGTGTTCGTTATACCGCCACAAGAATGTATCTATTAAATTATGAACGGACCACAGAAGCTTATTTTGACCCAGCATTGGCTAGTTTATCAAAGAGTGAATTTAAAGTAGGAATCACTAATGATATTGATACAAAGCTATTTGTAAGTTCAGATAGAAACAAATTATCATTTGTAAGACAAAAAGAGTTATGGCTATATAATTTATCCGAGAACAAAATGGTTAATGTATTTACCTTTAGGCAGAAAGATACTGATTATATAAGGGATACTTATAGTGAACATGATGTAAGAATTTTAAATATGGATGATGAAGGCAATATAGATTTCATGGTTTATGGCTATATGAATCGTGGAGTTTATGAAGGGCGAGTGTGTATCGTTTTTTATAAATATTTCATAGGTGAAGACAGAATTGAAGAAGTGCTGTATATTCCCATGGACATAACTTATGAACTCTTAAAAGAAGAAATCGAGAATTTTTCATATGTAAATAAACAGAATGTTTTTTACTTTAATTTTAAAAATACTATCTATTCCTATAATCTTATTACTAAAAACCTCTCAACCATTGCGTCTGATATAAGTAGTGACAATTATATTGTCAGTGTTGCCAAACATTATATTGCTTGGGAAGACAATAAAGATGGCAGAGAGACTACCTCCATCAATATTCTGGATTTAGAAACTGGGGAGCAGGATAAAATCACTGCTAATAATGGTGATCGGATAAATCTCTTGGGAGAAATTGATAATAATATTATTTATGGATATGCCAAGGCTGCAGATATTAGTAAAGCAGAAGATGGAAGTCTACTTATTCCTATGTATAAAATAGAGATTGCCAACTCCCAGGCTATTATATTAAAAGAATATAAAAAAGCAGGTTATTATGTGACAGGTACTTCTGTGGATAATAATGTAATAACATTGGAGCGAGTGAAAAAAACTGACCAGGGTCAATATGAAAGTACCCCAACAGACAATA
>DALYNO010000028.1:0-16662 GCA_031975295.1 Anaerocolumna sp.
AGGAAATATATAGTATGATTATTTCTTCTGGTGTGGAAGGTGCTATCGTCTTAAATGAGAGACTATCTGATGAATATATTGACAGATTATCAAAAGCTAAGATGCCTATTGTATTTATCGATAGGGAAATAGCTGGCAGCCATATGTCCAGTGTAATAATTGATAATGCAGAAGGAACTAATATTGCTTTGGAATATTTAATAAAGCAGGGACATAGAAGAATTGGTTTTCTTCATGGTATTTATAATTATGATGATGATACAAGATATAAAGCTTACTTAAATGTCCTAAATAAATATGGTCTTCCAATGGATGAAAATATAATCCTTAGAGGATATTTTGAAGAACTATTAGCTTACAGTGAAATGCGGGTGATGCTCCTAAAAGGAGTTGAATTACCGGATGCTTTCTTCTGCGCCAACGATGAAATGGCCTGGGGATGTATACGCGCTCTCACAGAAGTTGGTATACGTGTACCTGACCAGGTAAGCGTTATTGGGTTTGATGATCACTCCTCCTCTAAGTATTTTACACCTCCTGTAACAACAGTACGAAGCCCTGTGACGGAACTTGGTAATGCCAGTGCCCTGGAGTTGTTCCGATTAATACATGAAGAAGGTCAGGGTATTGGAAATATTACCAGGCTATCTCCTAATCTGGTGATTAGGGATTCCTGTAAATTAAAGATTTAATGGGAATTATTATTCAATTTATTATTCTATCATAAAATAATATGGAGCTGTTGCAAAATGTAGATATGGAAATATAATTTGACATATACATTGTTTACCAGATAGCTGGTATGGTATGAACACCATGAGTGAGCATTTATATCAGATGTTGGTAAACCGTGTGGGAGTCAAGTTAAGTCCGTTTATGTGCATTTTGCATCAGCCCTATTTTTTTGATTATGCTTATTCTCTTTAGCTGCCCCTGTTTTGCTTTCTGGATATTTTTATAATGTCAGGGGAAGCTAATGCACCACAATAGCATCCTTTTCCATAAGTGATTAATTTTTCTTTGCCTTTTTTTGTTAAAATTTTTGTTTTGATGTAAACAATAGGTGAATTATAATAATATTCTAATGAAATTCGTCCATGCACTCCTAAAGCATGAGTACTCTTTATGAAAGAATCTTCTCCAAAATAAATTTCTGTTATTTTGGTATCCTCTTCATTTATAGTATAATCATAAGTAAATTCCTTGCTATTACTACTAGCACCAGGGGAACTCCAAGTATCTATTTCTTCTGAATCCTCACTCCCTACGTCAAAAACCCAATTGCCGATTTTGTAGGATAAACTTTTATCTGTTAAATTAATTTGTATTCCTGAAGTTTTAAATATTCCAGTATTGCTTGCTAAATAAGTCAGGGAGATTCCATATGAATTATATCTTTGATTTGACTTACCAGATTCTTGTATATCAAAACTATTAATACTAATATCCTTTGGCTCTATATCTAAAAAAGATATATTTACTACATCTTCTTTTTTAAAAGGTTTTTCTTTAAAAAAAAGAGTAGCTGTTATGATATTCTCTGATTGAGAAGCAGTAGCTAAATAGGCATCCATCCATGCAAAGAATTCATCCGAAGCTTCCTCTTTAGAACAACTCCATAACGTAATTATAATGGATAAGGAAAATATGGTTACTATAAATTTTTTCATTAGACTCCTTACTAAACAGCTATATATTTCTATGTAGAGGTTATTACGATCATTCTATATGCTGTTATTACAGTGTAAACATACTAGGAATAGCATACCACGATTAAGATAAAAATCAAGAAAAATACATAATATGTAAAAGAAATGTATGGAAACGGGTAATGCTATCACATAAGGAGGTGGGAGTTAAAAGCTGTTTTGACATATAAGCCAAGGATTTCAAGCGTATTCGATTTTGAAATGGAGGGTAAAATTATTGTGGGAATACTAAGGTTCTGAAATAGTCCTCAACCGTTTCACTCCGCCGTATGAGTTTAATGGTACCGTTCTCACACAGCAGCAGTTCCTTAGGTCGTAGCCTTCCGTTGAACTGATTGGAATGAGAGTATTCATAGGCACCTGCATCGTGAAAGATTATGAAATCTCCTAAAACAAGTTCAGGAAGCCTTCGGTTCTGTGCGAATTTATCTCTATTTTCGCATAATGCCCCTGTGAGATCATAATAATGATTAGCTGGAGAATTTTCTTTACCAGCAATGGTAATGTGATGATAATCGGAATATTTACAGGGTGTCATAAAAGCATTGGTAGAAGCATCTAAACATGCATAAGTTTTTGAATTTTCTTTTATATGCAGTACAGAGGATACAAAATACCCATAAGGCCCCGTCATATAAATACCAAGTTCTAAATATATAGGGATATTTAGAAGTCCAAGGGGATTCAAAATTTCATCATAGGCATCCTTTATTTCGGTACTAATAGCGTGTATATTACTTGATGAGTTCTCTTCCTGATAAGAGATTCCAATGCCACCAGCAAGATTAATGAAAGCAGGTGGAATTTCTGTTTTTTTATAGATATCAGCTATATCTAGGAAAAGCAATCTTATATTCTCACCAAAGTATGAAGTTTCAGTGCGATGACATCCAAATTGTGAGTGGATACCGATTCTTTCAACGCCTAAATTAGATAAAAGTCTAAAACCATTTATCATTTCCGATTTCGTAAAACCAAATTTATAGTCTGTATAATCAAGAATTGTTTGACCTTTATAAATTATCTTTCTTTCAGGGTTTAATCTGCAACTAAGACGTTTTGGCAGGTTGGTATGTGCCTTAAGATATTCTATATGTGTTATATCATCCAAAGTAATTAATGCTTCTAAATTTCCAGCAATAACAAATTCCTGCCAAGGCGTTGCATTAGAGGTAAACATAATATCATCTCCATGATAACCACACTTATCTGCCATAATTAGTTCCACCTCTGATGAACATTCCACACCACAACCCTCCTCTTTCAGTATAGTCAAAATCTGTGGATTGGGAGTAGCTTTTATCGCAAAATATTCTTTGAACCCTTTATTCCAGGAAAAAGCTTTCTGTAATTCTCTGATATTGTTTCTTATGGCTTTCTCATTGTAGATGTAAAAAGGTGTAGGGTACGATTTTGTAATCGTTTTTAACTCTGTTAATGTTAGTGGAAATGTTTTCATTTTATCTTTTCTCCCATCTGATTCTATGATAAATTAAGCTTAGAGGAAGTTAGGAGTGTAAACAACCAATTAATAATCGATGTATACCGGTATAGATTAGGGTTTTACTTAATGAGAACTTTATATAAAAGATATAAGATATCAATGATGGGAGGGGAGATATGTTTAAATATATAAAGATTATGGATGATATTAAAGCTGACATTATTACAGGAAGATATAAGCCGGGAGATAAGCTGGGTTCTGTACAAGGATTGTCTAAGAAATTAGGGGTCAATACAGATACAATAATAAAGGCATATCAGTTGTTAGAAGAGGAGCATTTTATTTATTCTGTCCCCAGAAGTGGTTATTATGTTATAAAGTCAGTATTATCAAAGACTGGAGAGGGAAGCATTGATATGATCAATGTAAAACCTCCTGATGAGATTAATCCATACAAGGATTTTGATCATTGTATGAAAAAGTCAGCAGCACTTTATGATTATAAATTATATGAATATGGATTACCTGAGGGAATGGAGGAACTGCGTAGAGTTGTATGTAAGTATTTGGCTAATTCTCACATAATTACTTCTCCTGAAAATATTATTATAACCAGCGGAGCACAACAGGCTTTATATATAATGGCAACGATGGATATAAAAAATAATGGTGACAACTGTTTTGGTAAAACGGCTAAAGTCCTAGTGGAACAACCGACCTACCACTTAATGCTGCAAATTCTTAAAGCCAATACAATACCTGTTATCGGAGTTGAGAGAACAAAAGAAGGCATTGATATGGAAGTATTAGAGTATAAATTTAAACAGGAAAACATTAAATTCTTTTATACTATGCCAAGGTATCAGAATCCCACTGGGTTTTGTTATAGTCTAAAGGAAAAGATGGATATATTAAAGCTAGCAAAAAAATACGGTGTATATATAGTTGAAGATGATTATGTGGCAGATTTAGAAATTGATTCTAAAGCAGATTCCTTCTATGGGTTAGGAGGCAGTGAATCTGTAATCTATATAAGAAGTTTTTCAAAGACTTTGTTACCGGGGCTTCGTCTTGGTATGGTTATTCTGCCTCCAAAATTAAAGAAAAGATTTATAGAAGTCAAACATCTTATGGAATTAAACACTACAACCATTACCCAAGGAGCCCTGGAAATATATCTGAAAAGTGGAATGTATGAAGCTCATATCGGGAGACTAAAAGAGTATTATAGTAACAAGATGAAGGAGTTACGTAAATTATGTCTGAAATATATTACCTCAGAAAATGAACAATATATTCCTCCATCAGGAATCTATGCCACGCTAGAGGTATCCGCTATAACAGGCACTTATTTAAAGAATAAATTGGAGAAAGAACATATCTATGTAAGTCTATTAGAGGATAGCTATATAAAAGGATATGCAGGTAAGTCCGGTATCCGATTATGTGTATGTAATACAAAAGTAGAAGAATTAGAAGAGGCTATCCGGATTATCGGATTGGAAATAGATAAAAAGAAAAATAGATAGGATATAATCAACAAATCAGACAATTAAAAGGAATTACTGGAAGTTTCACTTGACTCCTATAAAGCTGCCAGATTAATATGATTTGTAAGCTTTAAGCTGCATAATAATTCGCTAATAGGTTACAAATCATATCAATCCTATGTCTATCTTACTTTATTACAACCCTGACATAGCAATGGTTTCACATAATTTATCATAGGATATACCTTTGGCCAAGGCTTCTTGTGGAATTAAACTATTTGGAGTCATACCAGGAAGTGTATTAGCCTCCAGACAATAAAATACATTTTCTTCGGATAGGATAAAATCAATTCTGGAATAACTACCAAGCCTTAAAAGGTTATGAATATTGAAAGCAGTTTTTTGAACTTCCAGAGTCAATTCCTCAGAGATAGAAGCAGGACACTCTTCAACGGTTAAACCACTCTGATACTTGTTTTTATAATCATAAAAACCTGACTTTGGTATGATCTCTATAACGGGAAGAACTTCACCATTTAATATTCCAACAGAAAATTCTCGTCCTTCTATTTTTTTCTCAATAAGCACAACAGGTTCATACTTAGCAGCTAAAGCCAAAGCCTCCACTAAATCTGCTTCTTTCGTAACCATGGAAACACCAATACTGGAACCGTTGCTTAAAGGCTTTACAACACATGGAAATCCAATTTCATTTCTTATAACAGACAGATTATTTGAATTGATAGGAAATAAAATCCAATCTGCAGTTATATATCCTTCATTTCTTAATAACTTCTTTGTTAAGTCCTTATCCATGGCAAGCAAACTTCCAATATATCCTGTACCTGTATATTTAATCCCATAATTATCAAGTGTAGCTTGAAGTCTGCCGTTCTCCCCCATAGCACCATGAAGGGCAATAAAAGTCATATCTGCAAAGCTGCATAATTCCAGTACATTCTCACCAAGCATAGACAATCTGCCACCATTTCTTCTTTTGAGTTCTTCCAAATCAGGAGCAACTTCTGGAATTGTATATTCATATTTTTTCCCATCAACAAAAGATAGGAATAAATCCTCATAAGTTTTATCTGTATGAATACCCTCATAAACATCCAATAAAAGCACCTCATGGCCTGAACTCATTAAGGAATTGGCAATTAGACTACCAGAGGAAAGTGACACATCTCTTTCTGGGCTTAAACCACCTGCAAGAACTACAATTTTCATAAATACCTCTTTCTTAAGGAGACTATAGTAAGAATCCTTATGCAATAAAACAATTAAACCTAAATTAAACCAGTAACATGATAATCATATATTATGAAAATTATAGAAATATTTAACTCAAATAAATATATGAATAATGCTTGAAATATGTAAAATAATGCTTTATTAAATGTAAATGTTAATGTTAGAATCACTTTACAGCAGTTGCTACCTCCAGAATAGAATGTAATACATACAAAATTATTCAAATATGTTATATTTAGAATTAAAACAACCTAAAGGAGGAATTATTATGGTATATTTATTTTTAGCAGAGGGTTTCGAGGAAATTGAAGCCTTAACTGTTGTAGATCTGTTAAGACGTGCTGAAATAGGCATAACAACAGTGTCTATAACTGGCACAAAAAAAGTCACTGGTTCTCATCAGATAACTGTAGAAGCCGATGCCTTATATGAAGATATTGATTATAAGGAAGCTAGCATGCTAGTATTACCTGGTGGGATGCCAGGAACGAAACATCTGGGGGAACACGAAGAATTGGTGCATCTATTAAAGGAATTTCATAGTCATAACAAAAATATTGCAGCCATATGTGCAGCACCTAGTGTTCTAGGAGTCAATGGTATATTAAAAGGCAAGCAGGCAACCTGTTATCCAGGATTTGAAGATAAACTTCTAGAGGCTGTCTACACGGGAGGCAAAACCGAAGAAGACGGAAATATCATTACAGGTAAGGGCATGGGTACTGCCATAGAATTTTCCTTAAAAATTATAGAAAATTTAAAGGATAAGGCTATGGCAGACAAAATAGCTGCATCTATTCAGTATGTTTAATAACTTTAAATAAAAGCCATATGGTTAATACATTGGGAAAGATCATAAAAGCATTAATAAGATCACATAATTCCCAAACAAATTCCAGAGAAAGTATGGAGCCTATAAATACCATAACTATGTAACAAACTTTGTAGGTTTTCATACCGTCTTTACCAAAGAGGTAAACAACTGCTTTCTCACCAAAGTAAGACCAGCCAATTAAAGTTGCAAGGGCAAAAGCTATGATGCAAAATCCAAGGATATAGCCGCCAAAAGGAAGCTGCTCAAATGCTATCGTAGTTAGTTCAGAAGCAGAAGCACCTTTGACGGATTCGGGATTCTTTAACACATTAGAGATAATCACAATCCCTGTGATACCACACATGACTACCGTATCCCAAAATGTTGCGCTCATAGATACCAATGCCTGATTATGTGGGCTGTCAGTCTTTGCACTGGCAGCAGCTATGGCTGCAGTACCAATACCAGCCTCATTGGAAAAGAGCCCTCTTGCAATTCCATATCTAGCGGCAGCTTTAATGCTTCCTCCAATAAATCCGCCAACTACTGCGCTTGGAACAAAAGCAGACTTAAATATTAATCCAATAGCAGGAAGCACATAATCTCTGTTTAATACAACAAGTATCAAACATGCTAAAATATAAAAGGCTCCCATGGCAGGAACAAGGCGCATACATAACTTACCGATGGATTGTATACCTCCAATGATGACAAGACCTGTAATAATGGCAGTTATGATTCCTATAATATAGGGAGAAAATCCAAATAAATTGGTGGTAACATCAGTGATAGAATTAGCTTGCGTTGAACATCCTACTCCATAAGAGGCGGCGAGAGTAAGAAGACAGTAAAGAATGGCAAGGGGCTTTGAATGAAGTCCCTTTTCTAATACATACATAGGACCGCCAGAATAAGTGCCGTCTTTTGCTTTTTGCCTGAAATGTACACCGAGATAGCACTCTGCATAGGTAGTGGCCATACCGAGTAACCCGGTTAGCCAAATCCAAAGAATTGCACCCGGTCCGCCAAGTGCAACAGCAGTAGATACACCAACAATATTACCTACTCCCAGTGTAGCTGCTAACGTAGTCGCAAGAGCAGCAAAACTGCTGGTTTCACCTTTTGTATCTGATGAGGGTTTTGTTGAGAGGCGTATGCCCTTAAAAACCTTTCTTTGGACAAATTTAAGTCTAAAGGTTAGAAAAAGGTGAGTGGCGATAAGAAGCACCAACATAGGTCCATTCCATAGTACGTGGTTTATGTTTTTTATGATAGATAGGGTTTCGTTCATTTTAATCCTTCATTTAAAGTTTATATAGTATATGTAGACAAAGGGACAATTTATGAAGAGATAATAAAGTAATTCCTTTGGAAAATAATAAGATGATAATATATTAACTGAATCCACATCTGATTTGTTGGAAAGGATCATATGAAAATGAAAAGTAGAATAAGAAAACTAAGTTTAATTTTGTTTATTATTATCATAGCAGGTATTTACTTTGCACCAATTATCTTTCAGGAAGGTAATCCAATTCCAATCTTTATAGGAATTGTAAAGTTAAATACCAGCGAGGATAGTCTTGTTCAGATTTCTCATAATCCAGATAGATATATTAGTAAAAGCAGTAATGGCAGAGAAGAGATCCTTGGACTTATGAAAGAGAATGGCTGGACATTTACAGAACAAGGCGGCTCAGGATATTTCTTTGTAAAAGATGAATTTAAAAGAGTTGTGACAGCAAGGCAGTACACAAGAAAATATGTAATTTGGCATTAAAAATAGTTGTTAAAATAAAATGTTAACTACCATAACTTACCATAATAATTTATGAAACTTCGGTTACAATATTATTACGATAAGTGATTCAATGACGAGCCACTTATCTCTCAAGTTAGCGAAGAGAAGGCTAACTTGATATCAAACAAATCACGGAGGTGAATTATATGGCAAGTAATAGTAACAGCGGTTCTAACAGAGTAGAAGTACCTCAAGCTAGAGAAGCACTTGACAGATTCAAAATGGAGGTTGCATCTGAAATCGGCGTACCTTTAAAACAAGGTTACAACGGAGATTTAACCAGCGCACAGAATGGTTCTGTTGGTGGTGAAATGGTTAGACGAATGATTAAAAGACAAGAAGAATCTATGTCTGGTCAAAGTTCATCTGGTTCATACTAAGCAGAGCGTATCAAAACGTTAGTCTAAATTATGCAACAGATGCTGCATAGTTGCTTTAAAAACTAGCCTTATAAAACATCATCTAATATATATGATTTTCTCTCATTTAGTTGAGCTAACAAATCATACATATGAGATGATGTTTTTATTATGAAAACAAGGTGCAAGAAAGTTTTACAAAACATATGATACTATGAATAAGTTGCGTATCTATGGGCGTTATGGTACAATCGTCTAGAGTCTTTTTTTATTGTATAGGAAAATTCTCCGATTTTCTTTGCTCAAAATACGCATTATTCATATTTATTATATATAGATTTTTTAAAATTGTATTTGCGCTTAAATATGCAGAATCTAGAAAGAATGGAGATTAATATGGGAAAATATTTTGGTACAGATGGCTTTCGTGGCGAAGCCAACATGGATTTAACAGTGGAACACGCATATAAAGTTGGAAGATTCTTAGGTTACTATTACGGAAAGGAACATAAAGCAAACATTGTGATAGGCAAGGACACAAGACGCTCCAGTTATATGTTTGAATATGCATTGGTTTCAGGACTCACTGCAAGTGGCGCAGATGTCTATCTGTTACATGTAACCAGTACCCCCAGTGTGTCATACATGGTTCGTTCTGAGAAGTTTGACTGTGGTATTATGATTTCAGCAAGTCATAATCCTTATTATGATAATGGAATTAAAATAATGAATGGGAATGGTTATAAATTAGAAGCAGAAGTGGAAGAGCTGATTGAAAACTACATAGATGGTAAGGGAGAAGAAATCCCACTTGCTACGAGAGAAAAGATTGGTAAAACTACAGATTATATGATAGGAAGAAACAGGTATATTGGATATTTGATATCCCTTGCATCCCATTCTTTTAAAAATATGAAAGTAGGTTTGGACTGTGCCAATGGTTCAGCTTCTACTATTGCCAAAGGAGTATTTGATGCTCTGGGAGCTAAGACTTTTACCATTCATAATGAACCCAATGGTACAAATATTAACCAGGGATGTGGTTCCACTCATATCGATGATTTAAGAAATTATGTAATTGAAAATCAATTGGATGTTGGATTTGCATATGATGGAGATGCAGATAGATGTTTAGCCGTGGATGATAATGGTAATATTATAGATGGCGATTTAATTCTCTATATTTGTGGATTGTATATGAAACAAAGAGGCGAACTAAGCAATAATACCATTGTTACTACAATCATGTCTAACTTAGGACTTTATAAAGCACTGGATGAGGCTGGAATTCATTATGAAAAAACAGCTGTAGGTGATAAATATGTATATGAAAATATGATGGAAAATGGGCATGCTATTGGTGGTGAACAATCTGGCCATATTATTTTTAGTAAACATGCTACTACAGGTGATGGGATTCTAACATCTCTAAAGATTATGGAAGTGCTGCTAGAAACTAAAAAGAAGTTATCAGAACTTATAAAAGAAGTATATATTTATCCTCAGATTCTGGAAAATGTAAAGGTCCATGATAAAAAGAATGCCAGAGAAGATGAAAAAGTAATAGACATCATTAAAAAAGTTACTGAAGAATTAGGTAATGATGGAAGGATTTTAGTTAGGGAAAGCGGTACGGAACCAGTAATACGAGTAATGGTGGAAGCTAAAAGTCATGATTTATGTAGTAAATATGTAAGTACTGTGATTCAAGTCCTGAAACAACAGGGACATATAAAAGAATAGCAGTCTTGCAACAAATTACTGGAATAAAAAATTATGGTATTTACAGAAAGTGTGTGTTATAATATACTAATGTCAAAACGTCATAATGGGAAATAGTATAAATTTATGTAATACATTTGTTTTAATTGACGTCAAAAGGGTTCGTATCAGGATTATACGTTCACATATTTTAAGGAGGAAATTTTAAATGAGTTTACAAGTTGAAAGATTAGAGAAAAACATGGTGAAGCTTACCATTGAAGCTACTGCAGAAGAGTTTGAAGCTGCCATAGAGAAAGCATATGTTAAAAATAGAGGAAAGATGAATGTTCAAGGTTTTCGTAAAGGTAAAGCACCTCGTTCCATCATTGAAAAAATGTATGGCGCTGGAGTGTTTTATGAAGATGCAGCTAACTTAATTATTCCTGATGCTTATGAAGCAGCAGCTGAAGAATGTGGATTAGAATTAGTTTCTAGACCTGAAATTGACGTAACGCAACTTGAAAAAGGTAAACCTTTTATTTTCACAGCTTTAATTGCAGTGAAACCGGAAGTTACTTTAGGACAGTACAAAGGTATTGAAGTTCCTAAAGCAGTAGTAGAAGTAACAGAAGAAGAAATTACTGCTGAACTTGATAAAGTGAGAGATCAGAATGCTAGAATTATAACAGTAGAAGACAGACCTGTAGCTGATAAAGATCAAACAGTGATTGACTTTGAAGGATTTGTCGATGGTGTTGCATTTGAAGGTGGTAAGGGAGAAGATTATTCTTTAACTATTGGTTCCCACTCCTTTATAGATACATTTGAAGAACAGTTAATTGGTAAAAATATCGGTGAAGAAGTTGAAGTGAATGTAACATTCCCTGAACAGTACCAAGCAGCAGAACTTGCAGGTAAGCCAGCATTATTTAAAGTAACAGTGAAAGAAATTAAAGCAAAAGAATTACCAGAGCTTGATGATGAATTTGCACAGGATGTTTCTGAATTTGATACTCTTGATGCATATAAAGCTGATATTGAGAAAAACATATTAGACAGAAAAGAAAAAGAAGCAAAAGGCGCTAAAGAAGATGCTGTACTAGATAAAGTAATTGCAGGATCTACTATGGAAATCCCTGAAGCTATGATTGAAACTCAGGTTAGACAGATGGCAGATGACTTTGCTCAAAGAGTACAGTCTCAAGGTTTAACTATTGAACAATACTTCCAATTCACAGGAATGAATGCTGAGACTTTATTAGAACAAATGAAACCTCAGGCAGTTAAGACAATCCAATATAGATTAACATTAGAAGCAATTGTTAAAGCAGAAGACATCACAGTATCTGAAGAAGAAATTGATGCAGAAATTGCAAAAATGGCAGAAACTTATAAAATGGAAGCTGATAAAATCAAAGAATTACTCGGCGAAAAAGAAAAAGCAAATTTAACCATGGATATGGCTGTACAAAAAGCAGTAGACCTTATTGAGGAGACAGCTGTTGAAGTGTAATCTAAAGGAGGATATGTATGAGTTTAGTACCTTATGTCATTGAACAGACAAGTCGTGGAGAAAGATCTTACGACATATATTCCAGATTACTAAAAGAAAGAATAATATTTTTAGGTGAAGAAGTTTCAGATGTTTCAGCAAGTGTAATTGTAGCACAGCTGTTATTCTTGGAATCCGAAGATCCAGGTAAAGATATTCATTTATATATAAATAGTCCTGGCGGTTCTGTAACTGCAGGTATGGCTATTTATGATACCATGAACTACATTAAATGTGATGTTTGCACGTACTGTATCGGTATGGCAGCAAGCATGGGAGCATTTTTATTAGCAGGTGGTAAAAAAGGTAAGAGATATGCAATGCCCAATGCGGAAGTTATGATACATCAACCATCCGGTGGAGCTAAAGGTCAAGCAACAGATATTAAAATTGTTGCAGAAAATATCTTAAAAACCAAAAAGAAATTAAACGAAATATTAGCTGCTAACACAGGAAAATCCTTGGAAGTCATTGAAGTTGATACGGAAAGGGACTACTACATGAGTGCCGAAGAAGCCAAAGCTTATGGCTTAATAGACAACGTTATTGTAAGTAGATAATTGGGGTCTCTTTGCCGTTAGTCTGACTTAGATGAAGAAGGGAGTTGATGGAGCAGTGGCAAATAGAAGTGATGACAGAAAAGTACTTAGATGTTCTTTTTGTAATAAAACGCAAGATCAGGTTCGTAAGCTCATAGCAGGTCCTGGTAATGTTTATATTTGTGATGAGTGTATAGAAATCTGTTCAGAGATTGTAGAAGAAGAGTTTGAGGAAAGAACGCAGGATACTGATATAAATCTTTTAAAGCCTACAGAAATTAAGAACTTTTTAGACCAGTATGTTATAGGCCAGGATGATGCAAAAAAAGTACTTTCTGTTTCGGTTTATAATCATTATAAAAGAGTTCTTGCAGGCAGGGATTTAGATGTTGAACTGCAAAAGAGCAACATTTTAATGGTTGGGCCTACAGGTTCCGGTAAAACATTCTTAGCACAAACACTAGCTAAATTAATAAATGTTCCATTTGCAATAGCAGATGCAACTGCTTTAACAGAAGCAGGTTATGTAGGAGAAGATGTTGAAAATATTCTCTTAAAATTAATACAGGCTGCTGAATTCGATATTGAAAGAGCGGAACATGGCATTATATATATTGATGAAATTGATAAAATCACCAGAAAATCTGAAAATACCTCTATTACCAGAGATGTATCAGGTGAAGGTGTTCAGCAGGCTCTTTTAAAAATCTTAGAAGGCACTACTGCTTCCGTTCCTCCCCAGGGTGGACGTAAACATCCTCATCAAGAATTTATTCAGATTGATACAACAAATATATTATTTATATGTGGTGGTGCCTTTGACGGTCTTGAAAAAATTGTTGAAGCTAGAATCGGTCAGAAATCTATCGGTTTTAATGCTGAAATATCCGATAAAAAGAAAGATAATATCGGACAGTTATTCAGACAGGCAATGCCTCAAGATTTTGTTAAATACGGTTTGATTCCTGAATTTGTAGGTCGTGTTCCTGTATGTGTTGCCCTAGATCTTTTAGATGAAGAAGCTCTGGTTAAAATACTAACAGAACCTAAAAATGCTATTGTAAAGCAATATAAAAAATTGTTTGAACTAGATGGAGTAGAACTGGAATTTGAGGAAGAGGCAATCCGCGTTATTGCTAAGCGCTCTCTAGAAAGAAAAACTGGTGCCAGAGGACTACGTGCTATAATGGAATCTGTTATGATGGACTCCATGTATAAAGTTCCTACAGATACAGGGATACTTAAGTGTATTATTACGAAAGATGCGGCCGAAGGAACCCAGGAGCCAACACTTATTAGTACAGAGGATAATCAGCCAAGAAAAGCTATTTCAAAGAGAGTTACCAAAAAGAATAGCAACGAAATTGCGTAATCATAACTTGGCTGAATCAAAAACATTGATTTAAACTTGTTTTGATTTAGTCAAATTATTGCAGGGGACTGTCTTAAAATACCTTTATATAAATGTTAAAGGTACTTTTAGGACGGTCTCTTATTTTACATTTTGCTAAAATAAAATATTACGGAGGCTAAGATGAGTGAATATAGTAGGAGAGTTCCTATTGTGGCATTAAGAGGAATGGCAGTTCTCCCCGGCATGTTGATTCATTTTGATGTTAATCGACAAATATCCATAGAAGCAATTGAGAATGCTATGGAGAATGACCAGCTTATACTACTTTTAACCCAAAAGGATGAAGAAATAGAGAATCCTGTTATGGAGGATTTGCACCAAATAGGTACAATTGCGTTGGTAAAGCAGATTGTTAAATTGCCAGGTAATATCATACGTGTATTGGTAACCGGAACAGAAAGGGCCAAGTTAGAAAATCTCATTGAGGAGAAACCCTTTTTATATGGTGATATCGAGCTGCTAAAAGAAAAAAACATGCTTACTTTAAAGGAAACTGAAAAGAAAGCTATGATTAGGGGATTAAAAGATATCTTAGGCGTATATCTAAATGAGAATCCCAAGATTGCAAAAGAGGTATCTAAATCTCTATTAAAAATAGAAGATCTGAGTGAGTTAATTGATCAAATAGCTATTAATATTCCTCTGACCTTAGAAGATAAGCAAAATCTCATTGAGACCATAGACCTTTTAGATAGATTTGAGAAAATAACTGTGATCCTGACTGAAGAGATAGATATTATAAGGATCAAGAAAGACTTACAAAGTAAAGTAAAAGAAAAAGTAGATAAAAACCAAAAAGAATATATTCTGCGGGAACAACTTAAACTAATTAAAGAAGAATTAGGTGAAGCCAGCAGTAATGATGGAGATGTTTATATAGAAGCACTGGAGAAATTAGAAGCTTCTGAGGATATAAAATCAAAAATCAAAAAAGAAATAGATCGATTTAAAAGTTTAGCAGGGAGTTCTTCAGAGAGCGCAGTATCAAGAGGTTATATAGAAACATTACTTGCACTTCCTTGGGATAAGGTTAGTACTGATAGAAAAGATATAAATTACGCAGAAAAAGTACTCAACAAAGACCACTATGGACTTTCTAAAGTAAAAGAAAGAATTCTGGAATTTTTGGCAGTGCGTCAATTAACCAGCAAAGGTACCAGTCCAATTCTTTGTTTAGTAGGACCTCCAGGAACAGGTAAGACTTCCATAGCAAGATCAGTTGCAAGTGCTCTTGATAAGGAATATGTAAGAATCAGCCTTGGTGGTGTCAGAGATGAAGCAGAAATTCGCGGACACAGAAGAACCTATGTAGGGGCATTACCAGGTCGAATTATTTCCGGACTAAAAGAATCAGGTGTTAAAAATCCACTGATGCTCCTAGATGAAATTGATAAAGTAAGCAGTGATTATAAAGGTGATACCTCCGCAGCACTATTAGAAGTATTGGATGGAGAACAAAATAGTAAGTTTGTAGACCACTATATTGAACTGCCTGTGGATTTATCAGAAGTATTGTTTATCGCCACAGCCAATTCTGTTCAGTCGATACCAAAACCTCTTTTAGATAGAATGGAGTTAATTGAAGTAAGTAGTTATACAGAAAATGAAAAATTTCATATTGCCAAAAAGCATCTTATTTCAAAACAAGTGGACAAAAATGGTCTTAGCTTAAAGCAATTAAGTATATCTGATAAAGCGCTAACTAAAATTATTACTACGTATACCAAAGAAGCTGGTGTTCGTAATTTAGAGAGAAAAATCGGGCAAATATGCAGAAAAGCAGCCAGAGAAATTGTCTCAGAACAAACAATCAAAGTTAAAGTGACAGATAAGAATATTGATAAATACTTAGGTAAAGAAATGTATTCTTTCCAAATGGCGAATACTAAGAATGAAATAGGTATTGTCAGAGGACTGGCATGGACAAGTGTCGGAGGAGACACCCTGCAAATAGAAGTGAATGTAATGCCTGGTAAGGGTAAATTTGAATTGACTGGCCAACTGGGAGAAGTGATGAAGGAATCTGCACGTACGGGTATTAGTTATATTCGTTCTGTAAGTAAAAATTATAATATTTCACCGGACTTCTTTGACAAACACGATATTCATATACACATTCCTGAAGGTGCAGTACCTAAAGATGGTCCCTCTGCCGGAATTACAATGGCCACTGCTATGCTTTCCGCTATTACCGAAAAAGAAGTAAGAGCCGATGTTGCCATGACAGGTGAAGTCACCCTAAGAGGAAGGGTGTTACCAATAGGTGGACTAAAGGAAAAAATACTGGCAGCTAAAACTGCTAAAATAAAGTTAGTATTAATACCAAAACAAAACAAAAAAGATATTGAAGATATAGCAGATGAAATTAAAGCTGGTATTGATATACGACTGGTAGAAAATATGGAAGAAGTTATAAGCCTTGCGCTGGTAAATTAATTACTTATCCCATAGTGAAATGCTATTTATTTCTTACTATAAGATGAGTTGCCCGACAAATGCCCTACTTTTTATATTACGATGGCAATTTGCAAAAATCAAAAAGTATCATGCTTCGATTCCAATGCATAAGAATTCCTAATTTT
>DALYNO010000029.1:0-10360 GCA_031975295.1 Anaerocolumna sp.
AAAGCCGATGAAGTTGTGAAAGAAATCACAGACAATGGTGGAAGTGCAGTAGCTTATCAAGCAGATATTGCAGATGTGGATGCAGTAAAATCCATGTTTGATTATATTATAAAGGAATATAAATCCCTGGATATCTTAATAAATAATGCCGGCATCACAAGAGATAACCTAATACTCAAAATGACAGAAGAGGAATTTGACCAAGTTATAAATACGAATTTACGTGGTGTATTTTTCTGTCTCAAGCAGGCATCCAGAATTATGTTAAAGCAAAAGAGGGGCACAATCTTAAATCTATCATCTGTATCGGGAGTTCACGGCAATCCAGGTCAGGTAAATTACAGTGCCGCCAAGGCTGGTGTTGTTGGTATGACAAAAACATTAGCCAAGGAATTAGGTTCCAGAGGCATTACAGTCAATGCAATTGCACCAGGTTATATTAAAACTGATATGACACATGTTTTAAAGGATGAATTAAAAGAGAAAATTGCAGAAGCTGTACCGTTAAAAAGATTAGGAAATCCAGAAGATATAGCAGAAATGGCCACTTTTTTAGTGTCACCAAAAGCTTCTTATATAACTGGTCAGGTAATAGAAATTGATGGTGGTTTGGGCTTATAATCCTTGCAAACCAAATGCAATATGAGCCAGTGTTAAAGAAAGTTTAGATAAGAAAGGTTTGTGTACAATATGGAAATGAAAAGAGTAGTAATAACTGGAATGGGAGTCATAACTCCTCTGGGAAATGATGTAGAGACATATTGGAATAGTGTCAAGGAGCAGAAACATAATTTTGCACCTATCACGTATTTTGACACCACTGAATATAAAGTAAAACTTGCAGCACAGGTTAAAGATTTTGATCCTTCACAATATATGGAAGCTAAGACTGCTAAAAGAATGGAATTATTTAGCCAATATGCTGTAGCGGCAGCTGCACAGGCAATCGCTGATGCAAAACTTGATCTAGAAACAGAAGATCTTACAAGAATCGGAGTTTCTGTAGGTTGTGGAATTGGAAGTCTACAAGCAATTGAAAGAGAACATCAAAAATTATTAGAAAAAGGACCTAAGAGAGTTGCTACTCTTTTAGTACCAATGATGATATCTAATATGGCTGCCGGTAATGTGGCAATAGCATTTGGACTGAAGGGTAAATGTACCAATGTTGTAACAGCTTGTGCAACTGGAACCAACTCTATCGGTGATGCCTATCGTTATATTCAATGTAACGAAGTAGATGTTATGGTGGCCGGCGGAACAGAAGCAGCAATTAGCCCCATTGGCGTAGCAGGATTTAGTGCTCTGACAGCAATGACTACAGCAACAGACCCAAATCGTGCCTCTATCCCATTTGATAAAGAAAGAAGCGGATTTGTAATGGGTGAAGGAGCTGGTGTTGTAGTATTAGAATCCTATGATCACGCCATAAGTCGAGGCGCAACTATATTAGCAGAGTTAGTTGGTTATGGTGCTACAGGTGATGCCTATCATATTACCTCTCCTTCTGATGACGGTGAGGGTATTGCAAGAGCAATGCTATTTGCAGTCAATGAAGCAGGAATTAAACCAGAAGATGTAGACTATGTGAATGCCCATGGAACAAGTACACCATTAAATGATTTATTTGAAACAAGAGGTATTAAAAAAGCTTTTGGAGACCATGCCTATCATTTAAATGTTAATTCCACCAAATCTTTGACAGGTCATCTACTTGGAGCTGCCGGAGCAGTGGAATTTATCACCTGTGTTAAATCTGTACAGGATAATTATATCCATGCAACTGCTGGTTACCAAATGTCTGATGAAGAATTAGATTTAAATTATACTAAAACTCCTGAAACAGGAAAAATCGTTAACTATGCAATAAGCAACTCAATGGGCTTTGGAGGTCATAATGCCAGTCTATTGGTTAAGAAATATGAAGGATAGGAGAAAGATTATGGAACTGGATAGTATTATAAAATTGATTCAGACGGTTTCGGCTTCTAATTTAACATCTTTTCAGTACACAGAAGGAGATATTAGTCTATCCTTTGAGATAAAACCAAATGGAGTCATTACTCAGGCAACATCTAATGTAATCCAAGTGCCAACAGGCCAGGCATCTGAAGCTTTGGAAGCGAAACCTGCATTAAATGCCATTACCTCACCTATGGTTGGCACATTTTATCAAGCAAAATCAGAGGGAAGTGAACCTTTTATTACGATTGGCGACAAAGTAAAAAAGGGTCAGGTTATTGGTATTATTGAGGCCATGAAGCTTATGAATGAAATAGAATCTGACTATGATGGTATAGTAGAAGAAATTTTAGTGAAGAACAAAGAGATGGTTGAATACGGTCAGGTGTTAGTTCGTATTAAGCCAGTTAACTAAATAATAGGGATATTGTCACAAAGACCAGGAGTAGAAGATGCTGAATATAGAAGAAATAAAGAAAATAATTCCCCAGAGAAGCCCTTTTTTATTAATAGACAAAATTGAAGAACTAATACCGGGTAAACGAGCAGTAGGTAAGAAATGTGTTTCTTATAATGAGCCTTATTTTATTGGGCATTTTCCTGACGAACCAGTAATGCCGGGAGTTCTAATTATTGAAGCACTTGCCCAGGTAGGGGCAGTGATTTGCCTGTCTTTAGAAGAAAACAGAGGTAAAAACTCTTATTTTGGAGGCATTAATAAAGCAAGATTTCGTAATAAGATTGTACCAGGTGATGTAGTAACACTGGAAGTTGAATTAATTAAGAGTAAAGGTAATGTAGGCGTAGCAACTGCTAAAGCATATGAAGGAAATAAAATATATGCAGAAGCAGAGTTGACGTTTGTTGTAGGATAGTTTTTACACCTGTATCTTATGTAACGTAGCTTTACTTGCCAGCATGGAGGTTAATATGATAAAGAAGGTATTAATTGCAAACAGAGGAGAAATTGCTGTCCGCATTATTCGTGCCTGTAGAGAAATGGGTATTGCAACAGTAGCAATATGTTCTGACATTGATAAAGATGCACTGCATTCACAGCTAGCTGATGAAACTATCTGTATTGGGCCTATGTCATCAAAAGACAGTTATTTAAAAATGGACCGGATTATTAGTGCAACTTGCTCTTCTGGTGCTGATGCCATTCATCCTGGTTTTGGATTTTTGTCAGAAAATAGTAAGTTTGCTGATTTGTGTAAAAAGTGTAATATTACTTTTATAGGACCAAGTGCAGACATTATTGATAAAATGGGTAACAAAGCCGAAGCCAGAAAAACCATGATGGAAGCGGGTGTACCTGTTGTTCCGGGAACAAAAGAACCTGTTTTTTCAGCAGAAGAAGGCCAAAAAATAGCTGAACAGATTGGTTTTCCGGTTATGATCAAAGCCAGTGCCGGCGGCGGTGGAAAAGGGATGCGTATCGTAAACGCTTCCATTGAATTTATTGAAAAATATGAGACAGCTGCAAAGGAAGCCCTTTCTTCCTTTGGTGATGATACCATGTATATCGAGAAATATATTCCGAAAGCAAGACATATAGAGTTTCAAATTCTGGCAGATAACTATGGTAACATCATTCATCTTGGTGAAAGAGATTGTTCCATTCAAAGAAGGCATCAAAAAATGATTGAAGAGGCTCCATCTTTTGCTATCTCAGAGGAATTAAGAAAAGTGATGGGAGATACTGCAATTAAAGCAGCCAAAGCAGCTGGTTATAAAAATGCAGGAACCATTGAATTTATATTGGATGAAGATAATAATTTCTATTTTATAGAGATGAATACAAGAATACAGGTTGAACATGGTGTTACAGAAATGGTAACTGGTGTGGATTTAATCAAAGAACAGATTAAAATTGCTCAAGGAGAAAGGTTAAATCTGACTCAAGAAGATATCATAATCTCTGGGCATTCCATAGAATGCAGAATTAATGCAGAGAATCCTTCTAAACATTTTATGCCTTGTCCTGGACTTGTAACGGGACTGCATTTACCTGGAGGTAATGGTGTTAGAGTAGATTCTGCACTTTATACTGGATATAAAGTTCCATCGGCTTATGATTCACTGGTTCTAAAATTAATGGTTCATGATAAAGACAGAGAACTTGCCATTAGGAAAATGCAAGGTGTATTAGGTGAGTTGGTTATTGAAGGAATTGATACCAACATAGATTTCCAATATACCATAGTTAATCATGATGCGTTTAAAAAAGGAAATATTGATACTGGATTTGTAGAAAGATTATTAACCGGGAATGATTAGTCTTAGAAAGGCAGAGTCCATATGTTAAAAGAAATGTTTAAAAAGAATACCCATACTGCAGCTGAACTTAAACAGGTCCAGCTAGGGGAAAAAATAAAAGATTCTCTGGATGAAGCCCAGATACCTGATGGTTTATTTGAAAAATGTGATAAATGTAATGAAATTGTATATATGGATGATGTGGTAGAGAATTACTATATATGTCCTAATTGTGGAAATTATTTTCGTATATCACCTAAAATCAGGTTGAGTATGATTTTAGATAAGGGTAGCTTTATTGAATGGAATCAGGATTTGCCCTTTAGTGATCCACTTAATTTCCCAAGTTACAGAGGTAAAATTGAGCATACCAAAACTGTTACTGGCTTAGATGAAGCAGTTATAACAGGTGAAGGTAAAATTGATGATCGCCCTGTAGCAATCGGTGTCATGGCTTCAAATTTTTTAATGGGAAGCATGGGGGAAGTGGTTGGGGAAAAAATTACAAGAATGATAGAGGAAGCGACGAAGAAGAAACTTCCAGTTATATTGTTTTGCTGCTCAGGAGGAGCTAGAATGCAAGAAGGTATTGTATCCTTAATGCAAATGGCTAAGACTTCAGGGGCCCTAAAACGTCATGATGAAGCAGGACTTTTATACATTTCCGTATTAACGGATCCTACAACTGGAGGTGTTATGGCTAGTTTTGCAATGCTTGGCGATATTATTCTTGCAGAGCCAGGAGCCTTAGTTGGATTTGCTGGGCCAAGAGTTATAGAACAGACCATAGGTCAGAAACTGCCAGAAGGTTTTCAAAGAGCAGAGTTTCTATTAGAGCATGGGTTTATAGATAAGATAGTAAAAAGAAATAGATTAAGGCAGACCTTGTCCATGATTCTAGAAAGCTAGGCATGAAAAAATAAATCATTTGGAAGTCTGAAATGGGAAAAGAGGTAAATCAATTGGATAATATAATAAATACAGAAGAATTATCCGCTTGGGAGCGGGTTCAAACCGCAAGGAGTGATAAAAGGCCAACTACTCTGGACTTTATTAGTGGTATATTTAATCGTTTTTTGGAACTTCATGGTGATCGCGCATCTGGTGATGATGGAGCAATTGTAGCAGGTCTTGCTAAGATTGATTCGATTAGTGTTACTGTAATTGGTCAGCAAAAGGGCAGGAATATAAAGCAAAATGCCAAAAGAAACTATGGAATGGCTAATCCCGATGGGTACCGTAAAGCACTGCGTCTCATGAAACAGGCGGAAAAATTTAATCGCCCTATTATATGCTTTATTGATACGCCTGGAGCCTATTGTGGTATTAAAGCAGAGGAAATGGGTCAAGGAGAAGCAATTGCCAGAAACCTCTATGAAATGTCAGGTATTAAGGTTCCGATTCTTTCCATCGTTATAGGAGAAGGCGGAAGTGGAGGTGCATTGGCACTTGGTGTGGCAAATGAGGTGTGGATGCTTGAAAATGCCACCTATTCCATATTATCTCCGGAGGGCTTTGCTTCCATATTGTGGAAAGACAGTAAAAAAGCCAAAGATGCAGCGGAGGTAATGAAAATTACTGCTAAGGATTTAAAGGAACTAGATATTATTGAACGTATTATACCTGAGGTTGCACCACTCACTGTAGATAATATGGAGGACATCATTTGCCTACTTAGAAAAGAGGTAGTTGATTTTGTTTACCGTTATCAAAGTATGGATAAAGATGAAATTATTAATAGTCGGTATGAAAGATATAGAAAAATTTAAGATAGGTCCTGCAAATTAGGTGTATTCATCTGTATTTGCAGGCTTTTTTGTTGTATAGGTTGTTGCACATGCTTTGTTCTTTTAGATAAGAATTGTTAAATAGTTAATAAGTTTCATGTAAATTGATTAAAAATTAGAATATATAAAGGATATTTATTAATAATTTGAATATAATATAAAAATTAATAAAAAAAGGTTGAAATATATACAATATATGGTATAATTCCAATATAAAAGTTAGAACATTCTAATTTTAATTCACATATGGTTTTATATTGTGAGTAACATGGAATCTTAATTCATAATTTAAGGTTGAACTTTAGAAAATGGAAGAAGAGAAGAAAAGTATTTACATAATTATCTATATGGACCTTGAATTATTTTAAGCAATTTCATTCATACTAAATAACAGGAAGGAGAGTTAAATATGAGTAAATTAGATAATAAACTAGACCGCCTGGAGGGAAAAATTAAAGAATCTGTAGGTAAAGCTACAAACCAGGAGGATTTAGAATTACAGGGTAAGCTTAAGATTTTAAAAAGCGATATGGTTTCTAAGGGTGAAGAAATGAAAGAAAAAGCTCAAGCCAAGGCAAATGATTTTATTGATAAAATGAGAGATGAAAAAGATAAATAAAAACAAAAGGAAGGTGATTGATATGCCAGAGATAAGTAATATAATAGTATGGATTATTTTAGGTGGTCTATCCGGTTGGATTGCAAGTAAAATAACAAATAAAGACAGTCAGATGGGAATAGGAATGAATATTTTAGTTGGCGTTATTGGTGCTTTTATCGGTGGCTGGCTGGTAGGCATTTTTGGTCTTGGACCTGCTACAGGTTTAAATATCTGGAGCTTCTTAGTTTCAATCCTTGGTGCCGTTATTCTGATTAAAATTATAGGTCTTTTTAAGCAGAAAAGTTAACTCTAATATATCTTGGAGATAAAATTATAAAATGAAAAGGTTAGGTACCGTGATTTGATCCGGTATCTAACCTTTTTCATAAGTGAAACGAAATTGTCCTATGTAAAGATGTAGACAGAAAGGGACTGGTTACGTATAATATACCTATAGTTATTCGAATAAATATTTTTAAGGATGGGGTTTATAAAAATGTATATATTAATTTCCGGTGCAGACCGCGGATTAGGTTTTGGTGTTACAAAAAGATTATTAGAAGATGGGCATACCGTATTTGCAGGGCAATATTTAACGGAGTGTGAGGCGTTATATAATTTAAAACAGGATTATATAGAACATTTACATATTGTGCCGTTGGATGTATCAGATTCAGAGAGTGTTGTAAAAGCTAAGGAACAAATACGAACACAAACGGATAAGTTAGATATGATGATTAGTAATGCAGGAATATTTGAAAAGCCTTCAGAACAAGATCACTTATCTACAGATTATGAGTACATGATGAATATTTATAATGTGAATGCTATTGGCGGAGTAAGACTTACAGAGGCATTTATAGACTTACTGGAGAAGAGCGACTTAAAGAGAATATGCTTTGTATCATCAGAGGCTGGAAGTATTACACAGGCAAAACGTACGAATTGTTTTAGTTATTGTATGTCCAAGGCAGCACTGAATATGTACGGTAAATTACTGCACAACCGATTACAACCACTTGGTTATAGCATTAGATTATATCATCCCGGTTGGATTAAATCTTATATGAGCGGACAATTAAGTACGGTAGGGGACTTAACTATAGCAGAAGGGGCAGATTGTGCAATTCGCTTCTTCTTTGATCAGGATTTAGATGAGTCCACAATTGCAATGTATGGCTATGATGGAGAAGAATTTCAATTCTAACTGAGGAGGAAGCAATGAAAAATATATTAGTACTCGGCGATAAATCAAATGTTCGCTGGCATAATGTAAATGAGATTAATGATTTAATTAATGGGCTAAAGGAATTAAATTACCAGGTTACAGTCAGTGAGGATTATCAAAATATTACTAAAAATGAACTAAAGTACTATGATATATGCATTAATTATATGGATAACTGGGAAGATCGGGGGAATTTAATAGCACAAGATGAGATAGTTTCTTACCTTTTAGAGGGTGGAAGAATGTTAACAATACATAATGGAATTATAGTCAAAGGAGCGGGAAAATTATTAGATATTCATGGAGCAGAATTTACCGGTCATGAAGAATATACCAGCCTTACCTATATGAAGGCCGATAGCTGCCATCCTATTATGGATGGTTTTAAAGAATTTGAAATAACAGAAGAACCCTATGAGTTTCATATGAGAAATTCCATACCAATGGATATATTTTTAAACTATCGTTATAAGGACAAATTATACCCTGCCGGATGGTGTGTAAATCCAGGGCAGGGAAAGTTGGTTTATCTCGCTTTTGGACACAATGCAAAGACTTTTGCTTCTAAGAGTGTGCTGGAATTATGTATTAGAAGTTTAGAGTGGCTATTTACTTAGAGATAATTGATCTCAATTTATGCAAAGCTTTAATAACTACATATCTAGAACAAAAGTGCCTGGTTTCAACTATTTTTGAAATACAGGCACTTTATATAGTTTATTCATATTTAACGGGAAGACATATCTTTATACTCTTTTCGTTTCGCCACATTTTTATAAGCTGGTCTGATTATTTTGCTTGCATTGATTAATTCTTCAATACGATGGGCACTCCAACCAGATATTCTTGCAATTGCAAATATTGGAGTATATAATTCCAGTGGTAAATCCAACATACTATAAACAAAACCACTATAAAAATCCACATTTGCACTAACACCCTTATATATCTGACGTTCTTTGGCAATAACAGCCGGAGCAAGGGCTTCAACTAAATTATATAACTTAAACTCGTTGGTACGACCTTTTTCTTCAGATAGTTTTCTAACAAAGTTTTTAAAGATATTTGCTCTGGGATCAGATATGGAATAAACAGCGTGTCCCATACCATATATCAGCCCTGCATTATCAAAGGCTTTCTTTTGTAAGAGCGCAGTCAGATAATCTCTAACTTCTCCTTCATCTTCCCAATCTTTGATGGTATTTTTCATATCTTCAAACATTTGTACAACCTTTATATTAGCACCACCATGTTTAGGGCCTTTTAAAGAACCTAGGGACGCGGCAACGGAGGAATAGGTATCAGTTCCAGTAGAGGAGACAACATGGGTTGTAAAGGTGGAATTGTTACCACCGCCATGTTCTGCGTGAAGAACCAGTGCTACGTCTAGGATTTTAGCTTCTAAGGGCGTATATTTACTATCAGGCCTTAAAAGATGAAGAATTAACTCTGCAGTAGATAGAGAGGGGTCAGGTGTGTGTATAAATAAGCTCTGACCATCATGATAGTGTCTATAAGCCTGATAACCATAAACAGAGAGCAGCGGAAATAATGCGATTAATTGGAGAGATTGCCTCATAACATTTGGGATAGTAATCTCATCCGCTAAGTCATCATAGGAGTATAGGGTTAACACACTTCTTGCTAAGGTATTCATCATGTCTTTACTTGGAGCTTTTAATATGATATCACGGACAAAGGAGGTGGGGAGAGAACGATATTCTCCTAATAGTTTCTTAAATCCGGCTAATTCCGATTCCTTTGGTAACACACCAAAAAGGAGAAGATAGGTAACTTCCTCAAAACCAAAACGATCATCTTGTATAAAACCGTCAACAATATGTTCTACATTAACCCCGCGGTAAAATAGTTTACCTTCACAAGGAACATATTCAGAATCCTCAATTGTATGGGAACGTACTTCTGCTATCTCTGTAAGACCGGTTAATACTCCCTGACCACTAATATCTCTAAGACCTCGTTTGACATCGTATTTGGTGTAAAGACTAGAGTCAATGGTACTATTACTAGTGCATAGATTTGCTAATTCCATTATTTCTGGAGTAATGTTTGAAAAAATATTTTGATTCATAGCTGGTAGCCTCCTCTTTTTAGGATTCTAACAACTTCTATAATAATGATAAATAAAAACAATTATATTTATCAAAAATACCTTTCATTATAGTTATAGTTAGCACAGTATAATAATTGGAAGGATACTATGTTAATAATTATAATAATAATTTAATATTATTAACTGATAAATAATCATGTAGAATTATGAAAGAATTTGCAATTAGAAATACATAAATTGTTAATTGGCATAAAATTATTATAGAAGTTGTAATCTTAATAGTTAATTTAAGTGTATTCTACCACAGTTCTGGTGTGATAACAAGAAAAAATACGTAAAACACATAGGGGATTTGATTTATAAATATACATTTTGCATTATTTAGGTATAGGAAAGTACTATCATTTTAAGTTGATTTGAAAAATGGTGAATACCATATTATCATTGCT
>DALYNO010000029.1:10370-16134 GCA_031975295.1 Anaerocolumna sp.
AAAGCTAAAACAAGTATGATATGTATATATTACTTACATAGCATTATTATTTATAAGTGCTTACAAATTTACTTGCATCTAGGAGGCTTTATGTTATTAGACGATTTTATTTATTTTAAAATAGGAAAGAAAAAAAATATTGCTTTGATTGCTCACGACGGTAAGAAACCTGAATTAGTTAGGTGGGTAGATAAACATAAAGATATATTAAAAAATCATTCTTTGTGTGGGACAGGCACAACAGCTCGATTAATTTCAGAACAAACAGGATTACCTGTTAAAGGTTATAATAGCGGACCATTAGGTGGTGACCAGCAAATTGGATCAAGAATAGTTGAGGGAAATATAGACTTTGTTGTATTCTTGTGGGATCCTTTGGAATCACAGCCACATGACCCAGATGTAAAAGCATTACTACGTATTGCTGTAGTGTATGATATTCCTATTGCTAATAATTTAGCTACAGCTGATTTCTTATTGGCATCCAGTTATATGGAAGAAGAATATGACCGCAAAGTAGAAAACTTCAATAAAAATATGCTTTCCAGAATAGAGAAATTCGCTCAGCCAGAATAACAAAAAGCTTTTCATAGAGGATAGTTTTTGTAGGATTGGATAAAATTTTTGTATAGTCTTTACTGTGAAAGGAGACCAATATGAGAGTTTGTTTTTATGATACTAAGCCCTATGACAAGATCTATTTTGATTTATATAAAGAAAAATTCGGTTTTGAAATTGATTATTTTGAACCAAAACTCAATGAGAATACCGCAATTATGGCCAAAGGTTATGAAGCAGTTATAGCCTTTGTGAATGATACAATTGATAAAAAAACAATTGATATATTATATGAGGGTGGAGTTAGAATTATTGGTATGCGTTGTGCTGGATACAATAATATCGATTTTAAAGCCGCATATAATAAAATTCATGTTGTTAGAGTTCCAGCCTATTCACCCTATGCTGTAGCAGAACATGCTATGGCGTTATTGCTAACGTTAAACAGAAAAATCCATAGAGCATATAACCGAACCAAAGAACATAACTTTAGTTTAATTGGGTTAACTGGTTTTGATCTGCATGGAAAAACCATGGGTGTTATAGGAACTGGTAAAATAGGTAAGATTTTTGTTGATATTTGCAGAGGGTTTGGTATGGAAGTTCTGGCATATGACCCATTTCCTTTACAGAATTCAGATATTAATTATGTGTCTTTGGAAGAACTATGTATCAAATCAGATATCATTTCACTGCATTGTCCATTGACCAAAGATACGAAGCATTTGATTAAGAAGGAAACACTAGAGTTAATGAAAGATGGCATTGTTATCATCAATACTTCCAGAGGTGCTTTGATTGACAGTGAAGATTTATTTCATGCAATTAAAGAAGAAAAAGTTGGTGGTGCAGGCCTGGATGTATATGAGGAAGAGACAGAATTCTTTTATGAAGATTTGTCGCATTCAATTATACAAGATGACATTTTATCCGGGTTAATATCTATGCCCAATGTCATTGTTACTTCTCATCAAGGGTTCTTAACAAAAGAAGCCCTTAATAACATAGCTGAAGTTACACTGACTAATTTGTCTGATTTCTTTCAAGAAAAAGCCCTTGTAAATGAAATATGTTATCAATGCACCAAATTGGGACATTGCGATAAAAAGGATAAGAAACTTTGTTTTTAATCCATAATCTGATACTACGTGGATGTATTTAGATTTGTAATATGGCCCCTATAAGTTTGAGTTGATAGGTTTCTCTTAAGTAGATTTTGGTTATTTATCCAGTATACCAAGGAGGAGCATTTTTGTCTTACTTATAGGGGTCAATTGCGAAATAGAATTCTCTAGACGGGTTGCCATAATTTATAATTTGTGTTATAATTTACTAGTATTTATATCAAATTATATAACATAAGGAGGTATTAGATTATGAAACATGAGTGTCCTTGCGGATATATTTATGATCCTGAATTAGGCGATCCAGATAACGGAATTGCACCTGGAACCGCATGGGAAGATCTTCCAGAAGATTGGACTTGCCCTGTTTGCGGATTGGATAAAGATTCATTTACAGAAATTTAATTATTTTACATAGAGAAAAGGAGCTGTGCTTTATACTGGTGCGTGCTCTTTTTTTCACATGTGTAAACAAGGAGATGAAGATGAAGGAATTAAAAGGTACAAAAACTGAAGCTAATTTAAAAGCAGCATTTGCTGGTGAATCTGAAGCTAGAAATAAATACACTTATTATGCATCTAAAGCAAAAAAAGAAGGTTATGAACAAATTGCAGAGTTATTTTTAGAAACTGCAAATAATGAAAAAGAACATGCGAAAATATGGTTTAAGTTATTACATGATGGTATGCCTGATACAAAAGAGAACTTATTAGATGCAGCTTTTGGCGAACATTATGAATGGACTGAGATGTATGAAAATTTTGCAAAAGATGCAAAAGAAGAAGGCTTTGACCGTATAGCATATTTATTCCAGGCAGTAGCTAAAATTGAAAAAGAACATGAAGAAAGATATAGAAAGCTTCTTGCTAATTTAGAAGAGGGTTTTGTTTTCTCAAAAGATGGAGATACTATCTGGCAATGTGCTAATTGCGGACATATACATGTAGGACAGAAAGCACCTGCTAAATGTCCAGTTTGTGATCATCCTCAAGCCTATTTTAGAGTTTTAGCAACCAATTATTAATATTAATTTAACAGGGTATTTTTATAACCCTGTGGCGTATCTACGCAGATTGGAGCGAATATGAAGAAAGAACCTAAATTTTTTAAATGTAAATACTGTGGTAATATAGTAACTCTTTTACATGAATCTGGTGCACCACTTACTTGTTGCGGAGAGCATATTGCCGAACTTATAGCAAATACTACAGAAGCAGCGACTGAAAAACATCTCCCTGTTGTTACTGTAGAAGGTAATACTGTTACAGTTTGTGTTGGCAGTGTTGCGCATCCAATGGTTGATGAACATTTTATACAATGGGTTTACTTAGAAACAGAAAAAGGTTTACAATCAAGATATTTAGAACCAGGACAGGAACCTAAAGCGGTTTTTGAACTAGTAGATGATAAAGCAATAGCAGCTTATGAGTATTGTAATCTCCATGGTCTATGGAAGACTGTTATTGAATAAGTTAATATAAGGGATAATTAGAAACACCCTAATTTTAAGTTGAGTGTGTAAGCTATGGATTACGGATTATATTCTGTACCTAGGTTATACACTCAATTCTTTATGGAATCCCTTAATCATTGTAAAATTCTTAGATAATGATATAATATGAGTTGCAAGACATAAGCCCTATTATATAAATATTCATTGGCAATTTGTACAAAACAGAAAGTGTAAATGCGCCTATGGAAATGCATTAGAATCGAAGCATGATACTTTTTGATTTGTGCAAATTGCCATCGTAATATAAAAAGTAGGGCATTTGTCGGGCAACTCAATGAATGAATCGAGAGGAGATTTCAGTATGACGACACCTGACTATTGCCAGTATTAATTTTAATTAATATGAATTTTATAATGGGTTCCCCCTTAGCAATAAGGTTTTATTTGTGTACCTTTTATGAAATGAGGCATAGAAAAGGACTTACTTAAATCGAATAACGATAATAATGGGTTATTATTATATATTTGAACTGTAAGAAGAGGTTTCTTTTTGCAGTTCTTTTTGTTTGGATAATAAATCCCAGGTCTTCCTTCTATGCTTCTTATGAGGTTTATTTGTAGATGTAATATTTGAGAAAGTACACTTACTTTTGCATGAATTATTACTTGATTTAGAAAATTAGAATGGAGATTTATATGAAATTATATGATTTACAGTTTGATGGTGTAAAAAAATATATGGATGCAACACTGGTACTTAAAGATGTTAGTTTTTTCATTAGTGGTGGTGAAAAAGTTGGTATAGTAGGGGAAAATGGAAGTGGTAAAACGACAATCCTGAAATTAATAGCTGGCGTGCTTCAATTAAATCATTGTGCAGGTTATCCTTATGCGCCGGTTCCACCTGGGTATGATGAAGGGTGGGTAATTAAATCTGAAGAGGCGACCTGTGCCTATTTAGAACAGATTCCAGATTATGCAAAAGAAATGAGAGTAATTGATGTTTTAAAACTAGCGTTTCAGGATATTTATGAGATTGAAGCTAAACTTCGTCATTTGGAAGAAGAAATGGTTCAATTACAAGGTAGAGACTTAGAAAAGGCACTGCAAAAGTACAGTGAATATACACAGATCTATGAGCTTAAGGGTGGATATGAAATGCATGAAAAGCTGAATAGAGTATGTAAAGGCCTTAAGTTTGAAGAAGAGTATCTAAATAGAGAGTTTTCGTATCTAAGTGGTGGTGAGAAGACAACAGTTATTCTTGGTAAACTGCTAATAGATAATCCTGATATACTACTTCTAGATGAGCCCACCAATCATTTGGATATGGATGCTGCAGGATGGTTGGAGGACTATCTTAAAAGTTATAAAGGAACCGTTGTTATAGTATCCCATGATAGATACTTTTTAGATCATGTGGTTACTAAAATGATAGAGATAGAAGATAAGATAAGTGATACCTTTTATGGTAATTATTCTGCATATGTCAGATTAAAAGAAGAAAAACTTAGAAATCAGTATAATAATTATAAAGAACAGCAAAAGAAAATGAACAGTATGAAAGATTCTGTTAAGGAACTAAGAGAGTGGGCTATAAAAGCGGATAACAATAAGTTTTTTAAAAGAGCAGCCAGCATACAAAATAAGTTAGATAGAATGGAACGGATTGAGAAACCAGCTGTAGAAAGACAGAATATGAAGTTAAACTTTAAAAAGACGGAACGATCTGGAAACACTACGATTCAAGTGACGAAGCTTACTAAATATTACGAAGACAGGTGTATCTTTCAAGAAGCAAAGCTTTTCATTCGTTATGGGGAGAGGGTGGCACTTATTGGTCCTAATGGCTGCGGAAAGACCACATTTTTGCGAATGCTTCTAGGAGAAGAGTGTCCAGATGCCGGAAATGCAGCATTCGGTGCCAATGTAAAAAGAGCATACCTTCCTCAGCATATAACTTTTGCAAATGAAGAACTTACTTTGTTAGAGTGTTTTAGAGAAGATATCATCATTTCAGAGGGTGCAGCCAGAGAATATCTGGCAAAGTATATGTTTTATGGTAGCAATGTTTTTAAAAAGATTAAACATTTATCAGGTGGTGAAAGAATCAGACTATATCTTAGTATTTTATTGTATGAAAATATAAATTGCTTAATATTGGATGAACCTACCAATCATTTAGACACTGCTGCTATTGAAACATTAGAGGAAGCTTTAGAAGCATTTAAGGGAACAATATTTCTCATCTCCCATGATCGGTATTTTATTAATAAGATTGCTGAAAGAGTAATTGCTGTTGAGGCTTGTACATTTAAAGAATATGATGGAAATTATGATTATTATAAGCAAATCAAAGAGGAGTCAAAACAAAGAGAAGCAAGTTCAGTAGATAACACTTCAAGTCAATCTAATATAAAAACTTTAGATACTAAGAAGCAAAAAAACTCAAAGCTGAACGACAAGAATCAAATTAAGGGTCAGGATAAAAGTAAAACACAGACATTAGGTGAAGTAAAAAAAGATGGTTGGTCAAAAGAAAAACTTAGCCGTATCAATGGGTCAGGCTCCAATCAAAAGGTTCCTATCAACCTGGAAAGTATCATAGAGAAATTAGAAATAGACCTT